>JBEITC010000455.1:0-3347 GCA_040375075.1 Planctomycetota bacterium
CAGCCCGAGCAACATCGGCATCGCGACCGACCATCACGGCCGCATCCGCACGACGTCGCGCGTGACGTTCGCCGGCCCGGGCCAGCCGTGCGAAGTGCGCCGCATCGACCCGGCGACCGGCGCGCTCGAGATCCCGACCCAGCTGCAGCAGGGCACGGCGATCGCCTACGGCACGCAGACGCCGCTCAGCACGCTGTGGCAGTACGGCCTCGTCGTGAACCCGACCGGCGACCTCGACGGCGACGGCGACCTGAACTTCGCCGCGTTGCTCAACGGCACGTCGCCGACCGACGCCGGCGCCAACAGCGTGTTCCGCGTCGAGTCCTTCGGCCCGACCCTCAACGGCGGCACGGCGACCTTCGAGGTGCAATCGGCGACGCTGTGGGTCGTCGCCTTCGCGCTCGGCCGCATCCCGCCGTCGCCGCTGCCCGGGTTCGGCGGCTTCCTGCAGCTCGATCCGGCGACGGCCGTGCTGACGTCGGCCGGGCTCGGCAACGCCAGCCTGCCGATCGCGATTCCCGCCAACCCGGCGCTCGTCGGCTTCGAGTTCTTCGCCCAGGGCGTGGTCGCCAACGGGCTCGGCTTCGACTTCAAGAACCTGACCGGCCTGAAGGTCTGGTGACCCGAGCCGGGCGCCAGTCGCCCCCGGCCGCGCCCCGGCGGAGCCCGCGCTTGCAGCCCGGCCGGCGGCCCGCTCCCATGCGGAGCATGTTCGCGCACATCACCCCCCTCGAAGCCCCGATCGTCTGGCTGGCCTTCGCGGCCGGCATCGCGACCGGTGCCCTCACCACGTGGTACCTGCTGTCGCGCCGCGCCGCGGCCCGCGACTGACCCGGCGATGGCCTACAGCGACTTCGAACGCCGGCTGCTGGCGACGTACTTCTCGGTCGTCGACGGCCCCGAGCACGGCGACGTCTACCTCGTGCGCAACCTGCCGCAGGAGGTCGCCGCGACGCTGAACGGCGTCTACTCGCGCTCGAGCAAGTCGATGCGCGACCAGTTCCTCGAGCGCCTGCGCGCCGGGCTCGAGTCGCAAGGCAAGTCGCTGGAGTCGCTGCCGCTGCCCGACGCGCCGGTCGACGCGCTTTCGGCGGTGATGGCCGACAAGTCGGGCCAGTTCCTCAAGACCTACGCGATCGACCACGGCCACAACTCGCTGCGCGAGGGCTCGGTCGTGCACCTCGCGATCGAGCGCGTCTCGCAGCTGGTGACGCGCTTCATCCAGCGCGAGCGCCGCTGCAGCTTCGAGGAGTCGTCGACGCGCTACATCCCGTTCACCGCCGAGACGCACTGGCGCGATCCGGACGTGCTGGCCGCCGGCGGCGAGATCGCGGCGGCCTACGAAGGCGTGCTGCAGGACACGTTCGCGCTGTACACGGCGTCGGCCGAGAAGCTGCTGGCGCACCTGCAGCAGCTGCGGCCGCTGCAGCCGGGCGAGAAGGAAGCGCCGTGGCTGCGCACGCTCAAGGCCGAGGCCTTCGACGCGGCGCGCTACCTGCTGACGCCGGCGATCTTCACCAAGTGGGGCATGGTCGTCGACGCGCGCACGCTGAGCGACGTCGTCACCGAGCTGCGCAGCCATCCGCTGGCGGAGTTCCGGCTGGTCGGCGAGCGCATGCAGAGCGAGGGCGAGAAGGTCCTGCCGACGCTGCTCAAGCACGCGCGGCCCAACGCCTACGCGCAGGCGCTGCAGCAGACGCTGACGGCGATGGCGCAGGAACTCGGCGTCGACCAGGAGCCGGCGCGAACGGGCGCGGCGAGCGGCCACACCACGCTGCTGGCGTGGGACCGCGACCTCGACGACCGCCTGCTCGCGTCGCTGCTCTACGAGCACAGCCAGCAGCCGTTCGCGGCGCTGCTCGCGAAGGTCAAGGCGCTGACCGCCGGCCAGCGCGCCGAGCTGCTGCAGAAGGCGATGGCCGGCCGCGGCGCGCACGATGCGTGGCCGATCGGCTTCGAGGGCGCCGCGCCGTTCGAGTTCGAGGTGCTGCTCGACTTCGGCGCGTACCGCGACATCGGCCGCCACCGCAAGGGCTTCCAACAGCAACAGCTGCTGACCACGACGCACGGCTTCGCCGTGCCGCCGCTGATGCAGGAGGCCGGGCTCGGCGCGCAGTACCTGGCGACGATGGAGCGCACCGCCGAGCGCCAGCAGCTGGTCGCCAAGCGCTTCCCCCACGCCGCCGGCTACATCGCGCCGTTCGGCTTCCTGCAGCGCGTGCGCATCACCTTCGACCCGCGCCAGACCGACTACTTCATCGAGCTGCGCAGCGGCCCCGAAGGCCACTTCAGCTACCGGCAGGTCGCGCTCGACATGCTGGCGAAGGTGCGCGAGGTGTCGCCGCTGTTCGCGCAGTACATCCGCGCCAAGGAAGGCGGCGCATTCCTCGGCCGCCTCGACAGCGAGATGACCGCAGACGAGCGCCGGCAGCGGCGCATGCAGGCCGCCGGCGACGCGTGAGGCCGGCCGCGCCGCGCCTCAGCGCAGCTGCACTTCCGCGGCGTTGCTCGCAGCGCCCGTCGGCGCCCACGGGCCGTCCCAGACGAACGCCGCGAACGTGAAGCGGTAGCCGTTGAGGCCCTGCGGCAGCGGCACGCCGGACAGGTCGAGGCCGAGCGAGGCTTCGCCGGCGGCGTCGAGGAAGCCGAGCATGCCGGCGAAGGGCGGCGCCGTGGCGGCGACGGACTCGATGGTCAGCCAGTCGACGTCGAGCGGGATGATCGCGTTGAGGTAGGCGGCGCCGGGCGTCTGGCCGCTGAGGCTCACGGCGGCGAAGTACGGCAGGCCCGCGCGCGCGGCGCCGGCGCGCAGGCGGGCGTGGATCGGCGTCGGGCTGGCGACGTCGAGCCACTGCCGATCGACGACCAGCTTCGGCGCGACGGGCTGCAGCGGCAGGTCGAGCCAGCTGCCGGCGACGTCGCCGTGCACGACGTCGACGCGGAAGTCGTGGAACAGCGGCGCGACCTCGAGCCGCGGCTGCATCGGATTCTCGCGCAGCCACAGATTGCGCAGGCGCAGACGGACGATGGCGCCGGCCGGGATGCGCGCCGCGACCGGCGGCAGGCGCAGCGTGCGGGTCTCCGCGACGCCGGGAACGCTCTGGTCCGACGCCAACGCGTCCGCCGTCAGCAGCACCTCGGGTGCGCCGGGCTGCGGCGGTTGCACGGTCAGCGAGGCCGCCAGCAGCCAGCGCGGGCTCTGCGGCACGAGCCGCGCGTGCAGCGTGGCGCTCGCGGCCAGCTCGGTCTCCGTCGCCGTCGTCAACGTGTAGACGCGCTCGCTCAGCGGGCACGCTGCCAGCACTGCGGGCAGCGCGCGGACGGCTGGCTGCGTGAGGTACTGCGCC
>JBEITC010000636.1:0-1795 GCA_040375075.1 Planctomycetota bacterium
CCGCTGCGCGCCGCGGGCGCGTTCGCCGGCCGCCTGTGCGCTGCGACCGCGGCCGAGCTCGGCCTGCCGGTCGGCGTGCCAGTGAGCGCCGGCGGCGGCGACAACATGATGTCGGCGATCGGCAGCGGTGCTACGAGGCAAGGCGTCGTCGTCGCCAGCCTCGGCACGTCGGGCACGGTGTTCGCGCGCACCGACCAGCCGATGGTCGATCCGCAGGGCCTGATCGCGCCGTTCTGCAGCAGCGACGGCGCGTGGCTGCCGCTCTTGTGCGTGATGAACCTCACCGGCGTCACCGAGGAGGTGCGCGCGCTGACCGGCCTCGACCACGGCGCGCTCGCCACCGCCGCCGCGCAGGTGGCGCCGGGCTGCGATGGCCTGCTGTGGCTGCCGTTCCTGATGGGCGAGCGCGTGCCGGACTTGCCGCACGCGACCGGCACGCTGCTCGGCCTGCGGCCTGGCCTGCTGCGCCCGGGGCATCTCTACCGCGCGGCGCTCGAAGGCACCGCCTGCAACCTCGGCCTTGGCCTCGACCGCCTGCGCGCGCTCGGCCTGCAGATCGGCGAGGTGCGGCTGACCGGCGGCGGCGCGCACAACGCGCTGTGGCGGCAGATCCTCGCCGACGTGTTCGGCTGCCCGATCCGCGTTCTCGCCGAGACCGAGTCGGCGGCGCTCGGCGGCGCCATCCAGGCGCTGTGGGCCGTGCGCCGGGCCGGCGGCGAGGCGGACCTGCCGTGCGACGCGGTGGCGGCGCCGTTCGTTCGCCTTGGCGAGCCCGTCGTGCCAGCGCCGCAGCGCGCCGCGGCGACGGCGGCGCTGCGCGCGCGCTACCGCAGCGAGTTGCTGCGGCTGCATCCAGGCGCGGACTGACCGTCGGGCCGCGCGCCGACCGCCGCAGATTGGCGCGACAGGCGGCCTTTGCCTACCGTTCCGGGCATGTTCCTCCTGCGGAAGATCGGCTCGGTGTTCCGGGGCAACGCGACGCCCCTGCAAGTGCTCCTCGCGACCGTGCTCGGCGGCGCGCTCGGCTTCGTTCCCGGCTTCTTCCTGCCGGGCGACCTCGGCGGCGGCCTCCTGCAGGCGCCGGGCCTGATCCTGCTGCTGCTCTGCCTCGTGCTGGTGCTGAACGCCAACCTCGCGGTGTTCGGCCTCGTCACGCTGGTCGGCAAGCTGCTGAGCCTCGCGCTGCTGCCGGTCAGCTACGCGCTCGGCCGCTGGCTGATCGACGGGCCGCTGCAGGAGACGTTCCGCGGGCTCGTCAACGGCAAGGTCACGGCGTGGTTCGGCCTCGAGTACTACGCCACCACAGGCGGCCTCGTGCTCGGCCTCGTCTACGGCGTGCTCGCCGGCGTGCTGATGAACCGCGGCATCCGCGCCGTGCGCGGCAAGATGGCCGGCCTCGAAGCCGGCAGCGCGATCTACCAGCAGTACGCCAGCAAGAAGTGGGTCAAGCTGCTGACGTGGCTGTTCCTCGGCAAGGGCCAGAAGAAGCTGACGTGGCAGGAACTCGCGGCGCAGAAGAAGACGGGCCTGCCGGTGCGCATCGGCGGCATCGTCGTCGCGGCGGTGTTCGTCGCCAGCGTCTGGATCCTGCAGACGTGGTTCTCGGTGCCGGTGCTGACGCAGACGCTGCAGTCGGGCCTGCAGGCGATGAACGGCGCGACCGTCGACGTCAAGTCGGCGCAGCTCGGCCTCGGCAGCGGCGAGCTGCGCGTCGAGGGCCTCGCGATCGCCGACAGCAACGAGCTCGGCGTGGACCTGTTCGCCGCCGATGCGTTGGTGGCGACGCTCGACACCG
>JBEITC010000310.1:0-4996 GCA_040375075.1 Planctomycetota bacterium
CACTCGGACCGGCGCGGACGACCCGCCGTCGGCTGCGCTGGCGTCGCTCGCCGTCCTTCGCCGTCGACGCCGCCGCGCCGCGCGCATACCTTCCCACGCCGATGTCCCTCGCCCTGGTCTGCCTCGGCGCGTTCCTGCTCGGCGCCGTGCCGTTCGCGCTGCTCGTCGTCCGCGTCTGCAAGGGCGTCGACGTGCGCACCGTCGGCAGCGGCAACGTCGGCGCGACCAACGCCAGCCGCGCGTTCGCGACGCGGCGCGGCCAGCTGATCGCGTTCGTCGGCATCTACCTGCTCGACGCGCTCAAGGGCTTCGCGCCGGCGCTGTGGGGGCCGCAGCTGGCGCAGGCCGCCGGCGACGACGCGATCGCCGCTGGCGTCGGCGCTGGGCTCTGCGCCGTGCTCGGCCACGTGTTCACGCCGTTCCTCGGCTTCCGCGGCGGCAAGGGCGTCGCCACCGCGACCGGCGCGCTGTTCGCGCTCGACTGGCGCGTCACCGCGATCGCCCTCGCCGTGTTCTTCGTCGTGCGCCTGCTGACCGGCCACGTCTTCTTCGGCAGCATCGCGCTCGGCTTCGCGCTGCCGGTCGCCGCGTACGCGCTGGCGCCCGACGCGGCCTTCGCAGCACGCCTGCCGCTCACGGCGCTGTGCCTGCTGCTGGCGGCGTTCCTGCTGTGGACGCACCGGAGCAACCTGCGCAAGCACTTCGCCAGCAAGGCGGCGGGGGCCGCGTGAAGTTCGCCGTCCTCGGCAACGGCGGCTTCGGCACGGCGATGGCGCTGACCCTCGCGCGCGCCGGCCACGCCGTCGCGCTGTGGGGCCACGACGCCGCCTACACGGCGACGATCGCCGCCACGCGCCGCAACCCGCGTTACCTCGATGGCGTGGTCCTGCCCGACGCGATCCTGGTCACCGCCGACGAACACGCCGCGCTCGCCGGCGCCGACGTCGTGCTGGTGGCGGTGCCGACCCAGCACGTGCGCGGCGTGATGCAGCGGCTGGCGCCGGCCGTGCCGCGCGAGGCGCGCATCGTCTCGCTCGCCAAGGGCCTCGAGCAGGCGACCGGCAAGCGCCCGACGCAGGCGCTGCTCGACGTCGTCGGCGGCCCCGAGCGCATCTTCGCGCTGTCGGGTCCGAGCCACGCCGAGGAGATCGCGCGCGAGCTGCCGACGACCGTCGTCGTCGCCGGCCACGACGACGGCGAGCTGCAGAAGCTGCAGACGGCGCTGCAGACCAAGGCGTTCCGCGTCTACCGCAACCACGACGTGCTCGGCATCGAGCTGTGCGGCGCGCTGAAGAACGTCATGGCGCTCGCCGCCGGCATCGCCGACGGGCTGGGCTACGGCGACAACGCCAAGGCCGCGATCCTGACGCGCGGCCTCGTCGAGATGCAGCGCTTCGGCCTCGCCGCCGGCGCCGACCCGCGCACGTTCTTCGGCCTCGCCGGCGTCGGCGACCTCGCGGTCACCGCGTTCTCGCGCCACGGCCGCAACCGCGCCTTCGGCGAACGCATCGGCCGCGGCGAGACGCTGCAGCAGGCGCTCGCCGCCTCGCCGAAGGTCGCCGAGGGCGTGTGGACGTCGCAGGTCGTCGTCGAACAGGCGCGCGTGCTCGACGTCGAGATGCCGATCGCGTCCGCGGTCGCGCGCGTGCTGTTCGAAGGGCTGGCGCCGCGCGACGCGGTGCGCGCGCTGATGGATCGCGATCCCAAGGCCGAGGCATGAGCGCTGCGGCCGGAGCGGCGAGGTAGGGCGCGCGATGGTCTTCGCGTCGTTCTTCTTCCTGTTCTGGTTCCTGCCGGTCTTCCTGACCGTCTACCTCGCCGCGCCGCCGCGCTGGCGCAACCTCGCGCTGACGCTCGGCAGCCTCGTCTTCTACGGCTGGTGGCGGCCGCACTACGTGCTGCTGATGCTGCTGTGCGTCGCGCTCGACTACGGCGCGGCGCTGGCGATGGGCACGAAGGACAGCGGCCGCAACCGCCGCTTCTGGGTCGTCTTCGCCGTCGTCACCAACCTCGCGCTGCTCGGCTGGTTCAAGTACAGCAACCTGCTCGTCGGCAGCTGGAACGCCGTGGCGCCGTGGCCGATCGCGTGGGAGCAGGTGCTGCTGCCCGTCGGCATCTCGTTCTTCACCTTCCAGGCGATGAGCTACGCCATCGACGTGCACCGCGGCGACGTGCCGCCGGAGCGGTCGTTCCTCGACCTGCTGTGCTACGTGTCGATGTTCCCGCAGCTCGTCGCCGGCCCGATCGTGCGCTACAGCGACGTGCGCCGCGAACTGCACGAGCGCAGCGTCGACCTGCGCATGGCCAGCGACGGCGTGTTCCTGCTGGCGCTCGGCTTCGCCAAGAAGGTGCTGATCGCCGACGCCGCCGGCGAACTGGTCGACGACGTCTACGCCCTCGACGCGCCGGGCGCGCTGGCGGCGTGGGGCGGCGCGGTCGCGTACTCGGTGCAGCTGTACTTCGACTTCTCGGGCTACAGCGACATGGCGGTCGGGCTCGGGCTGATGCTCGGCTTCCGCTTCCCGCCCAACTTCCTGTCGCCGTACCGCGCGCACAGCGTCACCGAGTTCTGGCGGCGCTGGCACGTCAGCCTGTCGACGTGGCTGCGCGACTACCTGTACGTGCCGCTCGGCGGCAACCGCCGCGGCGAGGCGATCGCGCAGCGCAACGTGATGATCACCATGCTGCTCGGCGGCCTGTGGCACGGCGCGTCGTGGACGTTCCTGCTGTGGGGCGCGTGGCACGGCGCGTTCCTCGCGCTCGAGCGGCGCATGGGCAGGTCCGCGCCGTACGGCTGGCTGCCGCGGCCGCTGCAGGTGGCGCTGACGTTCCTGGTCTGGACGCTGAGCCTCGTGCTGTTCCGCTGCCAGACGATGGGCGAGCTCGGCCAGATGGTCGCCGGCATGCGCGGCGCCAACGGCCTCGGCGCGCTGCCGGGGCTCGGCCAGCGCGCGCCGGACGTCGCCATCGCGCTGGTCGCCGGCCTCGGCATCGCCTTCTTCCTGCCGCGCAGCGACCAGCTGGTCGCGCGCTGCCATCCGCTGGTCATGCTCGGCGCGCTGCTGGCGTTCGTCGTCGCCATCGCGCAGTTGCTCGGCCAGGACATGGTCGCCTTCCTCTACTTCCAGTTCTGAGGCCATGACCACCACGGAAGCCGCCCTCGCCGCCGCGCCGCAGACGCCCGCCCAGTGGGCCGTGCGCTGGTTCGCCGTCGTCGCGATCGGCGCGCTGTTCGCCTCGGCGCCGATCGCGCACGTCGTCTGGCACGGCCTGCTCGGGCGCGACGAGGCGCTGCTGCCGCTGCGCACGCAGACCAAGGCGCCGACGCCATCGGTCACCGCGGCGCTCGACGGCAGCTGGATGGCGCAGACGGAGAAGCATCTGCGCGAGGACGCGCCGACGACGTGGTGGCTGCGCAGCGCGTGGAACGAGCTCCGCTACCGCCTTGGCGCGCCGCGTGGCCAGGACGTGCTGGTCGGCGCCGACGAGTGGCTGTTCCTCGACTACGTCGCGCGGCCGGACATCGCCGGCTGGCGGCGCGCGGCGCGTGGGCGCCTGGCCTTCCTCGCGGCAGTGCGCGACCAGGTGAAGGCCGCGGGCGCTGAACTCGTCATCGCGCTGGTGCCGGACAAGGAGCGGGTCCACGCGGAGAAGTGGGCGCCGTCCGGCGTGCTGCCGCCGGCCAAGTCGGGCAGCTACGCGGCCGCGATGGCCGAGTTCGCCGAAGTCGGCATCCCCGCCGTCGACCTCGCCGCGGCGATGGCTGCAGCGCGCGCGGCTGCGCCTGGCCAGGACCTCTACTACCGCGGCGACACGCACTGGCGGAAGGAGGGCGCGCTCGCCGCCGGCGCCGCGACCGCCGCGTTCCTTGAGGCGCGCTTCGGGGACGCGCTCGGCGCGCGCGTGCCGATGGCGCTCAGCGGGCTGACCTCCACGCGGCTCATCGGCGACATCGCCGCCAACCTCGGCCTCGCCATCGTCGACCTACCCGACCCGGGCTTCGCGCTCGTCGGCCGGCGCACCGTCCCGCTCAGCCTGCTCGCCGATCGCCTCGCCGAGTCGCGCGAGTTCTACGGCCTCCAACTGGTCACGCCGACCGGGCGCGTCGGCATGTTCGGCACGGACGAGTCGGCCCCCGTGTGGCTGGTCGGCACCAGCTTCGCGCACGAGAACGGCGCCAACGCGTTCGCCCTGCAGCACGGCCGCGCGATCCGCACGACGATCGCCTTCGGCGCCTCCGGGCTCGAGGCGATGGCCGCGGCGCGTCCTGGCATCCGACCCGGCATGAAGGCCAAGGTCGTGCTGTGGGAGATCGTCGAGCGCGGCTACTTCGACCCGCAGTGGCGGGAGCCGCGCTGATGGCACGCGTGTTCGACGGTCCGCTGAGCCGCCACTTCGGCGGCAATCCCTCCGACGCGCTGCGGCTGCGCGCCGGCGTCGAGGCCTGGCGCGCCGATCTGCGCGCGTCGGTCGCGGCGAAGGTCGGCGAGCAGCTGGAGTGGGACGAGGCCAGCGACGAAGCGTTCGCCGTCGACCTCGGCGACAGCGGCTTCCTCGCCGTGCGCCTGCTCGGCCTGCTCGCCGATCGCGCCGAGCTGGACTGGCCGGCGACCGTGCCGGCGCTGCTCGAACTCGACCGCGACTGGCGCGAGGCCGCCGAGGCGAAGTTCGCGCGCAGCCGCTACGGCCAGCTGCTCGCGTGCACGGTGTGGCTGCCCGGCGACTACCCGGTGACCTTCCGCGTGCCGATGCCCGACGGCGAGGCGGCCGAGTTCGGTTCGGTCGGCGTGCTGCACGACCAGCTGCGCTGGCTCAACCAGCGCACCTTCCAGGCCGACGCCGACGTGCTGGCAGCTTGGGCCGGCAACCCGGCGCCGGCGGGGGGCGAGTTCGTCGCCGCCGCACAGCGCGGGCTCGCGGCGATGACCGCGGTGGCGGCGTTCGCGCAGCAGGCGCGGCTGCCGCTGGTCGTCACGCTGCCGTGAGCGACGCGGGG
>JBEITC010000632.1:0-1807 GCA_040375075.1 Planctomycetota bacterium
CGTCGCGCACGAGCACGCCGACATGTTCGCGCACGCCAAGTGCGAGGAAGCGCTGTTCGGGCCGCTGGCGCCAGCGTCGGCGCCGAAGTCGCCCGGCAAGTGAGGCTGCCGGCGACGCCCTCGCCGCGCGGGGCGCGAGGCGCCATCGGCGGCCGGGCCCCGCTTGGCCTCAGCCCAGCTCGAACGCGCTGCGGTAGCGCGCGTGCTGCTGCAGGTGGTCGACGAGCCCGCGCAGGTCGTCGTCGTGCGCCAGCGTCGCGCTGTCGCCGACGACCGTCAGGTGGCGTCGGGCGCGCGTGAGCGCGACGTTGAGCCGGCGCAGTTCGGCGAGGAACCCGACCTGGCCCTGCTCGTTGCTGCGCACCAGCGACACGACGACGGCCTCCTTCTCGCGGCCCTGCAGGCCGTCGACCGTGCCGATCTCCAGGTCGGCCTCGCCGCCGAGCCGTTCGCGCAGCAGTTGCACCTGCGCGTTGTACGGCGTGATCACGGCAAGGTCGGCGGCCGCGACGCCGGCCTCGCGCAGCGCCTGCACGATCTTGACGACGACGTCCGCCTCGCCGGCGTTGGACTTGCTGCCGTCGTCGTCGCCGGAGCTCTCGTCGAAGCCGCAACCAGCCGTGTCGACGTAGCAGAGCGGCTCGCTCGTCCAGTCGCCGGCGACCACGCCGGGCAGGTCGGTCAGCAGGTGCGACCGCACGGCGGGGGCGGCGGTCAGCCTGCCGCC
Source organism: Planctomycetota bacterium (assembly GCA_040375075.1). Taxonomy (GTDB): domain Bacteria; phylum Planctomycetota; class UBA1135; order UBA1135; family UBA2386; genus UBA2386. The sequence continues at coordinate 728 of JBEITC010000632.1, forward strand.
GTACAGCGTCGCCGACGGCCAGCCCATGATGCGTTCGTGCATGCGGTACTGCACCGTCAGCATGCGACCGAGCGTCGGCCCGTGCGGCGAATGCATCAGGCGCTCGAACATCGTGCGCGCCAGACCGCCGTCGGCGGCCTCCTCGGACTGGATCGTCGGCGGCAGCTGCTTGTGGTCGCCGGCCAGCACGAGCCGGCGGCCGCGCTGCAGCGGGATCCAGCACGCCGCCTCGAGCGCCTGCGCCGCTTCGTCGACGACGATCCGTTCGAAGGCGCGCTCGAACAGCCGCTCGTCGGCGGCTCCGGTCGTCGTCGCGAGCACGACCTCGGCGGCGTCGACGAGCCCCTTGGTGATCGCGGCCTCGAGCTGGCGCAGCTCGGCGCGCAGAGCCTTCACCTCGCTGCGCGCGGCGAAGCGATCCTGGCGCGTCTTGGCGCGGTGCACGCGGCGCAGACCCTGTTCGACCTCGCGCTTGACGTCGCGCAGCAGCTTCTGCTCGGGCGCCTCGGCGACCAGCGACGCCAGCGACACGTCGCGCACGGCGGCGTGCACGCGCGCCGGGTGGCCGAGGCGGACGATGCGCAGGCCGGCGCGCAGCAGCCGCTCGGCGAGGTTGTCGACCGCGACGTTGCTCGGCGCGCAGGCGAGCACGCGTTCGCCGCGGCCGACGCATTGGCGGATCAGCTCGACGACGGCGGTGGTCTTGCCGGTGCCGGGCGGGCCGTGGATCAGCGCGACGTGCTCGGCGCGCAGCGCGTTGCCGACGGCGGCTCGCTGCGACGGGTCGAGCGTGGCGTCGAACCATGCGATCGCGTCGTCCTCGGGGCGCGGGGCGAACGCCGGATCCCGTTCGCCGAAGACGACGTCGCGGAAGCGCGCCTCGTCGCCCTTGGCATCCTGCTGCAGCGTGCGCAGGGCGGCGTCGAGACGCCGGAAGGTGACGTCGGTGACGATCTGGTCGAGGCGCACGACCCCAGGCAGGTCGACTTCGTCGTCGTCGAGCGCGACGACCACCGTGTCGCCGCGGGCCTTCACCAGCACGCCGCCGCAAAGCGGCCGATCCTCGCGACGCTCGCGCAG
>JBEITC010000570.1:0-2208 GCA_040375075.1 Planctomycetota bacterium
CCCCTGCGGCGCAGGCCGCGACCGCGACCCCGGCCGTGCGCGAGTTCCAGCCGCGGCTGCACGCCGTCGTCGACCCCAACCGCATCGCCGACGCCATCGCGCAGGACGCCGACTTCGCCGAGTTCCGGCGCTTCTACGACGCGCGGCGCGCCGAGGAGACCGCCAAGGCCGGCGCCAGCGCGCCGGCGCAAGCGGACGTGCAGCAGCGCTTCACCGTGCTGCCGTCGGCCGAACTGGTCGGCGCGCGCGGCGCGCAGCACCTCGTCGTCGACGTGCGCGCGGACGTGCAGTTCGCCGGCGCACCGGCGCGATATCAGGCGACGCTGACGCTCGTGCCACTCGGCGGCCGCGTGCTCGCCGAGCCGCCGCGCGGCCGCTGCGTCGCGACTGGCGCGAGCGTGCCGACGGCGTGGTTGCAGCCGTGCGCCGTCACCGGCCAACCAGCGCTGGGCCATGCGCTCGGCCGCTGCGCCGTCACCGGCGACCTCGCCTTGCCCGGCGAACTGGCGACCAGCGCCGTCTCGCAGCGGCTCTTCCGGCGCGACCAGCAGGCGACGTCGGCGGTGAGCGGCGCGCACGGCCACGCCAGCGAGTTCGTGCGCTGCGAGGCGACGCAGGCCGTGCTGCTGCCGGCCGAGGCGGCGCGCTCCAGCGTCAGCGAGCGGCTCGTCGACCGCCGCCTGCTGCAGCCGTCCGAGCGCAACCCGGCGCGCGTCGGCCTCGCCGACGAGTTCGTCGCCTGCAGCGCGACCAACCGCCGGTTGCTGCGCGACGAAGCCGGGCAATCGGCGGTCAGCGGTCGCTGGGTCGACCGCGACCTGCTGGCGCTGTCGGCGGCGTCGGGACGCGCGGCGCTGGCCGACGAGATGGTCCGCTGCGAGGCGAGCGGCGCGTTGCTCCTGCCCGACGAAGTCGCGCGCAGCGACGCCAGCGGCAAGCTCGTCGACGCACGGCTGCTCGTGCGTTCGGCCGCGTCCGGCAAGCGCATGCTCAAGGACGAAGCGGCCCGCTGCGAGGCCACCGGCGCGCTCGTGCTGCCCGACGAACTCGCCGCCAGCGCCGTCAGCGGCAAGCGCGTCCGCCGCGACGAACTGGTCGCGTCCAAGCTGTCGGGCCGCGCCGGCCACGCCAGCGAGATGGCGCGGTGCGAAGCGACGGGCGAGCCGCTCGCGCCCGACGAGGTCGCGGCGTCGAGCCTCAGCGGCAAGCGCGTGCGCCGCGACCTGCTGCTGCCGTCGGCGAAGAACCCGGCGCGCGTCGGCTTGCGCGACGAGCTCGTCGCGTGCGCGGCGACGCAGCGGTTGCTGCTGCGCGACGAAGCGATCGCCTCGGCCTACTCGGGCCGCCCGCTCGATCCCGACGCCGCCGTCGCCAGCGCCGCTTCCGGTCGCCGCGGCGCCCCGGACGAACTGATCGCCTGCGAGGCGTCCGGCGCGCGCCTGCTGCCCGACGAGACCGGCGTGTGCGCCGCGACCGGCCAGCGCGTCGACGCGCGCCTGCTGGCGACCAGCGAACTCTCCGGCGTGACGGCGCAGACGCGCCTGCTGCAGCGGTGTCCCGAGACCGGCGCGCGCGCGCTCGCGACCGAACTGGAGCGCTGTAGCCAGACCGGAGTGGCCGCCGCGCCCACGGCGATGGCGACGTGCACGGCGACCAACGAACGCGTGCTGGCGCGGTTGTGCGTCCCATGCGCGGCGACCGGCCGGCTGGTGCGGCGCGACCGCGCGGTGCGTTCCGATTCGGGCCGCGTTGGCCATCCCGATGCGCTCGGCGCCTGCGTCTGGACCGGCAGCAAGCTCCTCGCCGACGAGCTCTGGCCGTGCCCGCTGACCGGCCAGCGCGTCAGCCGGTCGATCGGCGGCGCCTGGGCGGCGCAACCGCTCGTCGCGCTGGTCGCGGCCGGCGTGCCCGAAGCCGTCGACGGCAGCGCCGAGGCGGCGGCGATCGCGTCGGCGCTGGCGGCCGCCGGCCACAAGGTCCGCGGCCTGCGCTGGACGCGCGCTCCGGGCGGCGATGTCGCCGCCTTCTTCGCCGACGTGAGCACGTTCTTCGGCCTCAAGAAGAAGCACGCGCTCGGCTGGGCGCGCCTTGGCGGCGACGGCGGCTTGCTCGCGCCGCCTGCGATCGGGCGTTGGGACGACGGGCGCTGGACGGCGGACGGCTGAGGCCGCGGTCGCGCCGTCCGCAGCGGGGCAGCGACGCATCCGG
>JBEITC010000612.1:0-1933 GCA_040375075.1 Planctomycetota bacterium
CCAATGCGCCCACCCCGCCTGAAGCGGGTGCCCACTCCGCCCCTTGTCGTCCCGCCCATCGCCGCGTCACCCGCCCCTATCCCGTCCCAGGCCTTCAACGCCTCCACCGCCGCATTTGCCGTCGCCAATGCGCCCACCCCGCCTTCAACCGCGTGCCACACCGCCCCCATCCCGCCCACCCCCGCGTCGTCATCTCTCCGCCATTCCATCACTACCCCGCGCCGATTCATGACGCCGCCACGCCGACAACCCCATCGCACGGCGACCGCCTCGACACGTACCCTCCTCACCATGGCCGCCCGCTCGCCTTCCACCACCACCGCCACCACGCCGACCACGATCCTCCTCCACCTCGCCCTCGCGGCGATGTTCGCGCTGTTCGCGTGGCTGCAGCGCAACGACCTCGACCCAGCGATCTACGACCAGCCCTCCGTGCTCGATGCCGCCCTCTGGCTCGGCTTCTACCTGCTGATCGCCCTCCTCTTCGTGTGGAGCCTGCTGCGGCGCATCCCGACGTGGCTGCTCGCGCTCGCCGCACTCGCCTGCATCGTCGAACTCGCGACCACCGCGCCCGGCCTGCTCGAGAACCTCTTCGGCGACCGCGACTTCACGATGATGCAGGAGAGCATGTCGGCCGAGGACCCGCGCGTGGAGCTGACGCGCGAGTTCGGCGGCGCGGCCATCGCGCTCGTCGGCGTGCTGCTGCTGTGGCGCCGCGAACGGCGTCGGCCTGCCTGATCGACGCTCGCCCCTCGCGCCGCCAGGGAAGTCCCTGACCGCCGCGCCACGCGCAACCCGCGACGCGCACTCCGCCGCTCGCATCCGCCGCCACGCACGCCGCGAACGCCGCCCCGCAGCAGCGGTAGAACGCGCGTTTCAAACGCCCGTTTGATCGCCGCGCGTCCGCCGCTACCCTCCCCGCCCCCCCGATGTCCGCCGCCGCCACGCAGACGACGATCCTCGACGCCGCCGAGACGCTGTTCGCCGAGGCCGGTTTCGCCGCGACGTCGCTGCGCGAGCTGACCGCCAAGGCCGGCGCCAACCTCGCCGCCGTCAGCTACCACTTCGGCAGCAAGGAAGGCCTCGCGATCGCGGTGCTGAAGCGTCGCATGGACCCGATCAACGCCGAGCGGCGCGCGCGCCTCGATGCGCTGCACAAGCAGCCGACGGTCGAAGCGATCGTGCGCGCGTTCGTCGAACCGCTGCTGCGCCCTGGCGTCGTGCACGACGCCACGCCGGTGCGGCCGGGCTCCGGCTTCTGCCGCCTCGTCGGCCGCTTGATGGTCGAGCAGCCGCCGTTCCTGCGCGACTTCCTCACCGCGCAGTTCCGCGACCTCGGCTGGCGCTTCTCCGACGCGCTGCGGCAGGCGCTGCCCGGTTGCGATGCAGCGACGCTGTGGTGGCGACTGCACTTCCTCGTCGGCGCGATCGCGCACACGCTGCAGAACGCGGCGACGCTGCGCCACCTCACCGACGGCCTCTGCCGCGACGACGACGTCGATGCGGTGGTCGAACACCTCGTCCAGTTCGCCGCGCACGGCATGCAGGCGAAGGCGCCAAAGCCCAAGACCGCGCGCCGTCCCAAGGAATCCTCCGGCCGATGAACGCCCGCTCTCCGCTCTTCCTCGCCGCGCTGTCGGCCGCGCTCGCCGGCTGCGCCAGCGCGCCGCCGACCGCGCCGCCGCCCGCCGAGGTCGCGATCCCGGCACAGTGGAACCCGCGCACGTTGCCCGACGCGCCCGGCGCGGCGCTCGCCGACGCGTGGTGGAGCGGCTTCGGCGATCCACAGCTCGACGCGTTGGTCGAGCGCGTGCTCGCCGGCAGCTTCGACCTGCGCCAGGCGCTCGCCCGCGTCGAAGCGGCCGCCGCCGCGCGCGGCATCGCCGCCGGCGAAGCGCTGCCGCAGGTCGACGGCAGCTTCGATGCGCAGCGC
>JBEITC010000254.1:0-5866 GCA_040375075.1 Planctomycetota bacterium
GCGCGCCGCGATGGCGACGAACGCGAGCGAGACGACGAAGCGGAGCAAGGTGGCGTGCAGGCGTGGCATCAGGTGGCTGCGAGGTCGCCGGACCATGCCGACGCGCCGCCGGGGAAGCCTAGCACGGCAACGGTCCGCGGAAATGCCACGGCAACCGATCTTGGCGCCGGCGCGAGCGCGCGCCGATGCGCCGCGGCGCACTTCGGCGAGCCGGCGCGGCTGGCGCTGTTCGACCGGGCCCCACCGCCCGCGCCGTGGCGTGGGCACGGGCGCGGGCGCGGACTCAGCCCCGCGCCTTCGCGCGGACCAGGAACTCGTCGCGGACCATGGTGCCGAGCTCGCTGCACTTGTGCTCGCCGGCCTTCAGGCTGCGGATGCGACCGGTCTGGATCAGGTTCGCGACCGTCGCCTCCAGCTCCTTCGCCGCCGCCGGCTGGCCGATGTGGTCGAGCATCAGGCCCATCGACAGGATCGTCGCGAGCGGGCTCGCCTTGTCGGTGCCCTTGTACTTCGGCGCGCTGCCGTGGATGCCCTCGAACATCGACACCTTGCCGGGGTGGATGTTGCCCGACGAGGCGATGCCCATGCCGCCGATCAGCATCGCGCCGAGGTCGGTGATGATGTCGCCGAACAGGTTCGTCGTGACGCAGACGTCGAACCAGTCGGGGTTCTTGATCAGCCACATGCACGCCGCGTCGATGTAGGCGTGGTCGGTGGTGACGCCCGGGTACTCCTTGGCGACCTTGGCGAAGATGCGCGTCCAGATGTCCTGCGCGCGCACGGCGTTGGCCTTGTCGATCAGCGTGACCTGCGGCTTCTCCTTGCCCGGCTTCGGGCCGCGCTTCACGGCCGTCTCGAAGGCGTGGCGGATGATGCGCTCGGTGCCGCGGGCCGTGTAGACCATCTGCTGCAGCGAGATCTCGAATTCGGTGTCCTTCTTGGTCGTGCCGTGGATGCCGGCGTAGGCGTCCTCGGTGTTCTCGCGCAGGAAGACGATGTCGATGTCGGCCGGCGTCTTGCCCTTCAGCGGGCACATCGACTCGTGGTACAGCTTGACCGGGCGCAGGTTGACGTAGAGGTCGAGCTTGTGCCGCATGCCGGCGATGATCGCGAACTCGAGCTTGCCGACCTCGATGCGCGGGTCGCCGATGGCGCCGAACAGCACGGCGTGCATCTGGCGGATGCGGTCGAAGGCGACGTCCGGCATGGTCTCGCCGGTCTTGAGGAAGTGCTCGGCGCCGTAGGGCAGGGGCTCCCGCTTGGTCGTGAAGCCGTGCACCGACTGGATCGCGTCGAGCACCTTCAGCGCCTCGCGCACGACCTCTTCGCCGATGCCGTCGCCGGGGAGGACTCCGATGTCGTAGACCTTGCTCATGTCGTTCTCGTTGGGGCCGGGCGCGCCGCGGCCGGGTTTCGGGGGCGAGCAGCATGGCGTCCGGGACCGGCCGGGACAACGGCGAGGCCGGGCCCGTCGGGCGAGCCGGCTGCGCGCGACGGCCACCGCCGCTACGCTGCCGGCCGCGATGTCCACGCCCGTTCCCGCCGGTCCGTTCCATCCCTTCGCCGCTGCCTTCGCCGCGCTGACGCTGCTCGCGGTCGCCCCCGCCCAAGGCGGCGACGCCGAGCTGAACGCCCGCCAGGCCAAGGCGATGAACGCCTTCGCCAAGAAGGCCTTCAAGGAGGGCTTCCCGCGCGTCGCGAAGCAGGTCTGGATGCAGCTCATCAAGCTGTACGAGCCGGACAACGCCGAGGCCTGGACGTCGCTCGGCTACGTCAAGATGGGCGCGAGCTGGAACCCTGACGCCAAGCGCCCCTACCCGACGCAGGACACCGGCGCTGGCGCCGACGGCCAATCGCTCAGCAAGCAGTGGGAGGCGCTGAAGAAGGACCTCGCCAACCAGCACCGCGCCATCGCCGAGAAGCTCGCCAAGGCCGGCGACAAGGCGCGCGCGGACAAGCACTGGGCGATGGTGCTGCGCTGGATCGACAAGGACGAGCAGGCGCAGGCGGCGCTGCAGCGCACCGTCGACATCGACGGCATCAGCGGCACGGAGCTCGAGAAGACGCTCTACGACCGCAGCAAGATGGTCGAGAAGGCCGTCGAGGAGCAGTCGAAGATCGACTACCCGGTCGAGGAGAAGCCCGGCGTCGAGTGCGCGCCGCTGCTCGCGGCGCAGGTGCCGTACGTCACCGTGACGTCGGAGCACTTCATGCTGCACGGCGACAAGGAGGAGCTGGAGAACCTCAAGGAGGCGCTGCGCTGGTCGGAGCGCGCGCTGCAGGTCTGCAAGGTCGCCTTCCCGTGGCAGATCGAGCTCGAGAAGTGGCCGAACGACTGGGCCTGCTTCACCAAGAAGGAGACCTACCAGCAGATCCTGCGCGCCAACAAGGTGGCCGACCTCGAGTGGAAGCTCGAGAACACCTCGACGAGCGGCATCGGCAACACCGCCGTCGCGTCCACCAACGGCAAGCAGACGCTGTTCGACAGCTGCGTGCGCAACGTCGCGCGCGGCTGCGCCGGCTTCGGCTCGGACGGCTTCGTCGAAGGCATCGGCCACACGTTCGTGGGCATGATCTTCAACAACAACCGCCTGTTCTCCGTCGACCTGAAGAAGCAGCAGGGCACGGCGGCGAGCGAGGAGGACCGCGAGTTCAACTCGCCGGACTTCGACGTCTGGAAGAACCTGAGCCTGGAGCTCGCCTGGAAGAGCGCCGGCGGCGTGCCGGCCAACAAGATCCCCTTCTGCGACGCGTCGAGCTTCAGCAACGAGGAGCGCATCAAGGCGTGGTCGTTCTGCGACTACATGATGCGCCGCGACCCGGCGATGCTGCGCACGATGGACGCGATCGCGCTCGACCTGCAGAAGCGGCGCGTCAAGCAGCCCGCCGAGTTCGAGAAGGCCTTCGGCGAGGCGCAGAAGGACGTCACCATCCCCCAGCTCGACAAGGAGTGGGAGGACTTCTGGACCGGCGCCTCGCCGGTGCTGAAGGCGATCCAGAACAACACGCCGCCGCTGTCGGCGAGCAGCAAGGGCGTCGACAAGTGGATCGTCGCCTTCAACGAGGCGCGCAAGGCCAACGGCAAGACGCCGGTGACGTGGTCGGCGAACTTCTCGGCCCGCTGCAAGGAGCACGCCGAGTACCTCAAGAAGAACAAGGACCTGCGCGATCCGGCGTCGATGCACACGCAGACCGTCGACCTCGGCGGCAGCTACGTCGGCAGCCTTTTCGCGCAGATGGCGCTCGTCCAGCCCAACGCGTCGATCGGCGCCGCCAAGAAGATCTTCGAGCGCTGGCAGTACTGGCCGGGCTACCGCGACGCGCTGATGAACAACACGATCCTGACGATCGGCATGTTCCTCGACGGCGACGTGCTCGTGGTCAACGCCACCAGCGGCATCGGCCAGCCGAACGCCGCCAACGCCGGCGCCGACTGCTTCCCGTCGCGCAACGACACCGGCCTGATGTTCGACGGCGAGGTGCCGGTGGCCGAGCTCGGCCCGGAGGCCGCGGCGCTGCTGAAGGCCAACGGCCGCGAGGGCAAGAAGACGATCGGCTTCCCGCTGACGCTGCACTTCGGCAGCACGGGCGGCATCGGCGTGCGCGGCTCGCTGACCTGCACGGTCGTCGGCCCCAAGGGCGAGCCGATCGAGGGCAAGCTGGTCTACGACGACGGCGAGATCCGCACCACGACGGCGCCGGGCATGGCGACGTTCTGGCCGCTCGACCCGCTGCCCAAGGGCAAGATCAGCTTCCAGTGGAGCTGGATGGGCGGCGACAAGCAGATCGCGCTGAAGGGCGCCTTCTCGGCGAAGTGACCCCAGCGCCGCCGGACCGCCGGCGGCGCGTCAGCAGGCTCACCAGAACAAGCGGTTGGCGCGCAGCTCGACGGCGCGCACCTTGCCGCCGCGCGCGACCCAGCACTTCCAGCGCGACTGCTGGCGGTCGTAGTCGCCGAGCTCGCGGTCGTTCCACAGGTCGCGCAGCGCTGCGACGCTGCCGACGTCCTTGCGCACGGCGTCGCCCTTGTCGGTCACGAACTCGCAGGCGAGCAGGAAGTCGCCCGGCGCGAGGTCGACGCCGTCGGGTTGCTCGCCGGGGATGACCTTGTCGATCGCGACGACCTGCAGCGGGATCGACTGCGGCTCGCCGTTGCGGTCGCCGGTGAACTCGCGGTGCAGCGCGATCGCCGCGGCGCGCACGCGGTCGGGGTCGTCGGCGTAGCCGAAGTCGCGCACCAGCAGGCCCGACTGCCGCACCACCGCCCAGCGCTCGGGCGCCATCGGCGCGACGTCGACGGCGAGCTTCGCGCCGGCGCGCTCGAGCTCGAGCTTCGTCGCCTGCTCGGCCGGCAGCCGCAGCAGCGTCAGCGCGAAGCCCGGCCCCCACGTGATCGCCGTGCCGCCGAGCGCCGCGATCCGGTCGCCGGACTTCACGCCCGCGGCGGCGGCCGGCCCGCGCGGGTCGACGTCGAACACCAGCGTGCGGCCGCCCTCGTCGACTGTGCGCAGGCCGAGGTCCGGGCTGCGCAGCTTGTAGGCCGAGAACAGCAGGCCCTGCAGCTGCTGGCGCACGTGGTCGACCTCGATCGCGTAGCCCTTGTTGTTGAACACGCCGCCGCCGGCGCTGTTGATGCCGACCAGCCGGCCGTTGCGATCGAGCAGCGCGCCGCCGCTGTTGCCGCCGTTGATCGTCGCGTCGCTCTCGATCAGGCGCTCCAGCTTGGCCCAGCGGCGCTTGACGCGCAGCTCCTGCCCCTTGGCGGTGACGATGCCGGCCGTGATCGTGTTGGCCTGGCCGAGCGGATTGCCGATCGCGGCGACCTCCTCGCCGACCGCGAGCGCGGCCGAGCTGCCGAGCTCGACCGGCGTCAGCCGTTCGCCCGGCGCGAGCTCCAGCTGCAGCAGCGACAGGTCGTCCTCGCGCGAGATGCTGAGCACCTTGACGACGTGCTCCTTGCCGCCGAACACGCGCGCGGTGACGCGGCGATCGGCGACCATCGAACCATCGGGGTTCGTGGCGTCGTCGACGACGTGCCAGTTGCTGATCGCGAGGCCGTCGGGCGAGATCACCACGCCCGAACCGAGGCTGCGCACCTGCCAGTCGGGCTCCGGCGGGAACAGGTCGTCCTCCTTCGCCTTGGCGACGTTCTCGGCGACGTAGAGATTCAGCATCGCGCCGCGCACCTTCTCGACCATCGCCGTCAGCGGGCTCGCGCGGCGCGACCGGTCGGCCGCGTCCTGCGCCGCGGCGGGCAAGGCGCCGAGCTCGGCGGCGAACGCCTTGCGCACGCGCTGGATCGACACGAACGTCGACAGGTCGGTCTCGGTCGAGACGCGATCGCCGCGCATCGCGAACGACATCTCCAGCGGATCGCGGGCGCCGGCATCGCCGACGCCGAGCAGGCGGCCGTTGGCGTCGACCACGGCGCCGCCGCCGTTCTGCGCGCCGAGCTTGGCGTCGGCCTGGACGCGGTCGCCATTGCTGCGCAGCGCCGAGACCACGCCGGCCGAGACGATCGGCTTGCCGCCGAGCGGATTGCCGATCGCCAGCACGCTCTCGCCGAGCACGACGTCGCCGTCGCCGTTCGCCGCCGCGGCCGGCAACGTCGTGCCCGCCGGCAGCTCGGCCCGCAGCAGCGCAAGGTTGGCGCTGGCCGCGGCCTTCACCATCTTGGCCGGGAACGTGCGGCCGTCGGCGAGGCGGATGCGCGGGCTGCCGGCGCGCGCCACGTGCGCGTTGGCCACGACGAGGCCGTCGGGAGTCAGCACGACGCCGGAGCCGAGGCCCTCGCGGCGGCGCACCGCGCCCGGATCGTCGCCGCCGAGCGCCGGCCAATCGCCGGCGCCGGCCCACACGCCCACCA
>JBEITC010000233.1:0-6118 GCA_040375075.1 Planctomycetota bacterium
GCGCGCGGCGTCGGCCGCATGGCGCGCGGCGCGGCGGGCGTCGCGTTCGGTGGGGCGGGGCATCGTCGCCAGCATCGCACGCGCCGTGGCCGGCCGCACGCGCGCCGGCCAGGAGCGGACTGCGTTGCCGCCGCGATTCTGCTACCCTTTCGCCCCCTTCCCGGATCGAACCCGCAGCATGCACGACCGCGTACCGAGCGGCTCCGGCGAGTCCTCGCCGGCCACTCCAGCCCAACTCGCCGTCATCGACGCGGCGATCGCCCGGCTCGTCGACCTGCCCGGCGCGCTCTTGCCGATCTTCCACGCCATCCAGGACGAGCTCGGCTTCGTGCCGCACGAGGCCATCGCCCGCGCCGCCGACGCCCTCAACCTGTCGCGCGCCGAGGCGCACGGCGTGCTGACCTTCTACCACGACTTCCGACGCCAGCCGCCGGGCCGGATGGTGCTCAAGCTGTGCCGCGCCGAAGCGTGCCAGACGATGGGCTGCCGCGACCTCGAGCGCCGGCTGCGCGACGTGCACGGCGTCGCCATGGGCCAGACCGCCGTCGACGGCAGCCTGACGGTCGAGCCGGCGTACTGCCTCGGCAACTGCGCGCTGTCGCCGGCGGCGTTGGTCGACGGCAAGCTGGTCGGCCGGATCGACGCGGCCCGCCTCGACGGCTTCGTGCACGAGGCCAAGGCCCGCGGAGGGGCGCGATGAACGTCGTCGTCTACGTGCCGGGCGACAGCTCGGCCTTGTCGATGGGCGCGGACGCGGTCGCCGCGGCGATCGTGCAGCACGCCGCCCAGGGCCGCCACGACGTGCGCGTCGTGCGCAATGGTTCGCGCGGCATGGCGTGGCTCGAGCCGCTGGTCGAGGTGGCGACGCCGCAGGGCCGCATCGCCTACGGCCAGGTGGCCGCGGCCGACGTGCCGGGCCTGTTCGCCGCCGGCTTCCTGCAGGGCGGCGCGCACGCAAAGCGCGTCGGTCCGACCGCCGAGATCCCGTACCTAAAGAAGCAGACGCGCCTGACCTTCGCGCGCGTCGGCGTGACCGATCCGCTCGACCTCGCCGATTACGAAGCGAACGGCGGCCTCGTCGGGCTGCGCAAGGCGCTGGCCCTGGCGCCCGCTGCGATCGTCGAGGAAGTCGTCGCGTCGGGCCTGCGCGGCCGCGGCGGCGCCGGCTTCCCGGCCGGCATCAAGTGGCGCACGGTCGCGGGCGCGGTCGCCGACCAGAAGTACATCGCCGTCAACGCCGACGAAGGCGACTCCGGCACCTTCAGCGACCGCATGGTCATGGAGGGCGATCCGTTCCTGCTGCTCGAGGGCATGGCGATCGCCGGCGTCGCCGTCGGCGCGACCGAGGGCTACGTCTACCTGCGTTCGGAGTACCCGGACGCCAAGCGCGCGCTCGTGAAGGCGATCGAACGGGCGCGCGCCGCCGGATGGCTCGGCGCCGACGTGCTCGGCAGCGGCAAGCGCTTCGACGTGCACCTGCGCATGGGCGCTGGCTCGTACGTCTGCGGCGAAGAGACCGCGATGCTCGAGAGCCTCGAAGGCAAGCGCGGCGTCGTGCGCGCCAAGCCGCCGCTGCCGGCGCTGCAGGGCCTGTGGGGCAAGCCGACGGTCGTCAACAACGTGATGACCATCGCGACCGTGCCGTGGATCCTGCAGCACGGCGGCGCCGCGTACGCCGCGCACGGCGTCGGACGCAGCAAGGGCACGCTGCCGGTGCAGCTGGCCGGCAACGTCAAGCACGGCGGCCTCGTCGAGGTGCCGTTCGGCGTGACGCTGCGCGAGCTCGTCGTCGACTACGGCGGCGGCACGCACAGCGGCCGGCCGATCAAGGCGATCCAGGTCGGCGGGCCGCTCGGCGCCTGGTTGCCGCCGGCGAAGTTCGACCTGCCGCTCGACTACGAGGCGGTCGCGCAGGGCGGCGGCATGATCGGCCATGGCGGCATCGTCGTCTGCGACGACACCACCGACATGGCGAGCATGGCCCGCTACGCCTTCGAGTTCTGCGCCACCGAGTCGTGCGGCAAGTGCACGCCGTGTCGCATCGGCAGCACCCGCGGCGTCGAGGTCGTCGACAAGCTGGTCGCGGGCGACCAGCGCGACAAGCAGGAGAAGCTGCTGCGCGACCTGTGCGACGTCATGACCAACGCGTCGCTGTGCGCGATGGGGGGACTCACGCCGTTGCCGGTGCTGAGCGCCCTCGATCACTTCCCCGGGGACTTCCGCAAGGGCTGAGGCATGTACTCCAACAAGGTTCTCGATCACGGCACGCCGGCGAAGCCGGGGCAGGCGACGGTGGCGGTGAGCATCGACGGCCAGACCGTGCGCGTCGCGCCGGGCACGTCGGTGATGCGCGCGGCGGTCGACGCCGGCGTGAAGATCCCCAAGCTCTGCGCGACCGACTCGCTCGACGCCTTCGGCAGCTGCCGTCTGTGCGTCGTCGAGGTCGAAGGCCGCCGCGGTTTCCCGGCGTCGTGCACGACGCCGTGCGAACCGGGCATGAAGGTCACGACGCAGTCGCCGAAGCTCGCCGACCTGCGGCGCGGCGTGATGGAGCTGTACATCAGCGACCACCCGCTCGACTGCCTGACCTGCCCGGCCAACGGCAACTGCGAGCTGCAGGACATGGCCGGCGTCGTCGGCCTGCGCGAGGTGCGCTACGGCTACGACGGCGACAACCACCTGCAGGCGACGAAGGACGCGTCGAACCCGTACTTCTCGTTCGACCCGAGCAAGTGCATCGTCTGCTCGCGCTGCGTGCGCGCCTGCGAGGAGATCCAGGGCACGTTCGCGCTGACCGTCGAGGGCCGCGGCTTCGGCTCGAAGATCGCGCCCGGGCCGACGGACTTCCTCAACAGCGAGTGCGTGTCGTGCGGCGCCTGCGTGCAGGCCTGCCCGACGGCGACGCTGATGGAGAAGTCGGTCGCCGACCAGGGCCAGCCCGACCACGCCGTGGTGACGACCTGCGCCTACTGCGGCGTCGGCTGCTCGTTCCGCGCCGAGATGAAGGGCGCCGAGGTCGTGCGCATGGTGCCGCACAAGGACGGCAAGGCGAACCACGGCCACAGCTGCGTGAAGGGGCGCTTCGCGTGGGGCTACGCCACGCACCCCGATCGGGTGAAGAAGCCGATGATCCGCGCCAAGATCACCGACCCGTGGCGCGAGGTCACCTGGGAGCAGGCGTTCGCGCACGCCGCCAGCGAGATCCGTCGCATCCAGCAGCAGCACGGCCGCGACTCGGTCGGTGGCATCACCAGCTCGCGCTGCACCAACGAGGAGACCTACCTCGTGCAGAAGCTGGTGCGCGCCGCGTTCGGCACCAACAACGTCGACACCTGCGCGCGCGTCTGCCACTCGCCGACCGGCTACGGCCTCAAGCAGACGCTCGGCGAGTCCGCCGGCACGCAGGACTTCGACAGCGTCGACCAGACCGACTGCGCCATCGTCATGGGCGCCAACCCGACCGACGGCCACCCGGTGTTCGCCAGCCGCATGAAGCGCCGGCTGCGCGGCTCGGCGACGCAGGCGGGGGCGGGGCTGATCGTCATCGACCCGCGCCGCATCGACCTCGTGCGCACGCCGCACGTCGAGGCCGACTTCCACCTGCAGCTCAAGCCGGGCGCCAACGTCGCGGTGCTGAACGCGCTCGCCCACGTCGTCGTGACCGAGGGCCTCGCCCGCGAGGACTACGTGCGCGCGCGCTGCGAGCTGCCCGAGTACGAGAAGTGGAAGGCGTTCATCTCGCTGCCGAGGAACTCGCCCGAGGCCCTCGAGGCCGACACCGGCGTGCCGGCGGCGCAGATCCGCGGCGCGGCGCGCCTGTTCGCAGAGGCGCCCAACGGCGCGATCTACTACGGCCTCGGCGTCACCGAGCACAGCCAGGGCAGCACGACGGTCATGGCGATCGCCAACCTGGCGATGGTCACCGGCAACATCGGCCGGCCGGGCGTCGGCGTGAACCCGCTGCGCGGCCAGAACAACGTCCAGGGCAGCTGTGACATGGGCAGCTTCCCGCACGAGCTGCCGGGCTACCGCCACGTCAGCGACGCCGCCACGCGCGCGCTGTTCGAGGCGGCGTGGGGGACGAGGATCGAGCCCGAGCCGGGCTTGCGCATCCCCAACATGTTCGACGCCGCGATCGACGGCTCGTTCAAGGCGCTCTACGTGCAGGGCGAGGACATCGCGCAGTCGGATCCCGACACGCAGCACGTGCAGAAGGCCCTCGAGTCGCTCGAGTGCCTGATCGTGCAGGACATCTTCCTCAACGAGACGGCGAAGTACGCGCACGTGTTCCTGCCGGGCAGCTCGTTCCTCGAGAAGGACGGCACGTTCACCAACGCCGAGCGCCGCATCAGCCGCGTGCGCAAGGTCATGCCGCCGCTCGCGGGCATGGCCGACTGGGAGGCGACGTGCGGGTTCGCCGAGGCGCTCGGCTACCCGATGCGCTATTCGCACCCGTCGCAGGTCATGGACGAGATCGCGCGGCTGACGCCGACGTTCACCGGCGTCAGCTACGACAAGCTCGAGAAGCTCGGCAGCATCCAGTGGCCGTGCAACGACGCCGCGCCGGAGGGCACGCCATACATGCACGCGACGCAGTTCGTGCGCGGCAAGGGGCGCTTCTTCCTCACCGAGTACGTCGCGACGCCGGAGCGCACGACGCGCAAGTTCCCGCTGATCCTGACCACCGGCCGCATCCTCAGCCAATACAACGTCGGCGCGCAGACGCGTCGCACGCAGAACGGCGTCTGGCACGAAGCCGACGTGCTGGAGATCCATCCGCACGACGCCGAGGTGCGCGGCATCCGCGACGGCGAGCCGGTGGCGCTGCAGAGCCGCAAGGGCGAGACGACGCTGCGCGCGGTCGTCACCGAGCGCATGCAGCCGGGCGTCGTCTACACGACGTTCCATCACCCCGAGTCGGGCGTGAACGTCGTCACCACCGACAACAGCGACTGGGCGACCAACTGCCCCGAGTACAAGGTGACCGCCGTGCAGGTCGTCGCCCACGCCCGCAAGTCGGAGTGGCAGCGCGACTACGAGCAGTTCTCCGAGACGCAGGAAGGCATGGTGCCGAAGACCGCGATGCGCGGCGAGGCGCCGCGATGAACGCGCAGAAGCTCGTGACGATGGCCAACGCCATCGCCGCCTTCTGGGCGGTCGAGCCCGTGCGCGCGGCCGCGGTCGAGGGCGTGGCCCTGCACCTGCGGCGCTTCTGGGAGCCGCGCATGCGCCGCGAGATCCTCGCCGCGCTCGACGCCGGTGGCGCCCACGGCATGCACGAACTGGTGGTGGCGGCGCTGACCGAGCGCCGCGCCGAGCTGGCGCCGCCGCCGGCGCCGGCGAAGTGACGCGCGCGCCACGGCGCCGCGCGTGCCGGTAGACGGTCCGCTCAGCCCGCGAGCGTCGCGGCGAGCTTCCAGGCGGTGTAGACGACCATCACCGTCGTCACGCCGACGACGACCTTGCGCACCGCGCCGACGCCCTTCTGCATCGCCCAGCGGCTGGCTTGGTAGCTGCCGATCGCCGTGCCGACGGCGAGCCACGCGGCGGGCTGCCAGGCGATCGCGTCCTGGCTGGCGAAGCTGGCGGCGCTGGCGACGCCGGTCACGATCACCAGCGTGCTCTTGGCGACGTTGATCGCCAGCAGGTCGCGGCCGAACGACGCCGACAGCACGAGCGTCGACAGCAGGCCGACGCCGACCTGCGCGTAGCCCATGTGCACGCCGGCGACGAAGCAGCCGAGCGGCCCGACCCACGCCGGCCAGCGGCGCTCCGGCGCGTCCGGCGCTGGCTTGCGCGTCTGCTGCCGGAGCAGCAGAGCCAGCACGACCGTCAGGTAGGCCCAGAAGCACCAGTCGGGCGAACGCAGGGCGAGCCAGCTGCCGAGCGGCGCGCCGGGCACCGCCCACAGGCTGGCGAGCCACGTGCGCGCCGGCACGCGCACGCCGTTGCGGCGGTAGCCGAGGAACGCGAACAGCCCGACGCACAGCGCCGCCAGCCGCATCGACGGGTTGGCTTGCGCGAGCGGCAGGCCGCAGGCGAGCTCGAAGGCCATCAGCCCGAAGACGCCAGCGCCGCCGGCGAGGTTGTTGATGGCGCCCATCGCCACGCCGGCGAC
>JBEITC010000224.1:0-6358 GCA_040375075.1 Planctomycetota bacterium
AGCGCGTCGCCTCGTCGTTGCGCAGTTGTAGCGCGGCGCCGGCGAGCCGGTACGCCTCGCCGAGCCTGCCGTCGCGCTCCGCGGCCGCCGCCTCGGCCAACAAGCTGTCGGCGCGCTGCCCCTGCACGAAGCCGAAGCCGAGCGCGCCAAGTCCCGCGAGCGCTGTGAGCGCGGCCACCGCCGTCTCGGTGCGATGCCGCCGCATCCACTTGGCGGCGCGCGTCCACGCGCTCGCCGGCCGCGCGTGCACCGGCTCCCAGTTGAGGAAGCGGCGCAGGTCGGCCTCCAACTCGCCGGCGCCGGCGTAGCGCTTCGCCGGGTCCTTCTCGAGCGCCTTCATGCACACCGTGGCGAGGTCGCGCGGCACCTTCGGGTTGCGCTTGTGCACGGACTTCGGGTCGACGAAGCAGATCTCGTAGACGATCTGCTGCAGGTTCTTGCCGTCGAACGGCCGGCTCAGCGTCAGCAGCTCGTAGAGGATGACGCCGAGCGCCCAGACGTCGGCGCGGTGGTCGACCTCGACGCGCTTGGCGAGCGTCTGCTCCGGGCTCATGTAGTGCGGCGTGCCGGCGATCTCGCCCGAGATCGACAGGCTGCCCTCGTCGAGCGACTTGGCGAGCCCGAAGTCGAGCAGCCGCACCTGCCGCCGGTCGTCGACCATCAGGTTGCGCGGCTTGAGGTCGCGGTGCACGACGCCGGCCTTGTGCGCGGCGGCGAGCGCCGACGCCAGCTCGGCGGCGAACAACGCGCATTCGGCGACGTAGCCCTTGTCCGCGGCGATGCCGAGCGTGCCTTCGACGCCGTGGGCGCCGTCGCCGTTGCGCAGCCGCAGGTCGTCGAGGATGTCGGCGAGGTTGCGGCCGGCGATGTAGTCCATCGCCAGCGCGAAGGTGCCGTCGACCTCGGTCAGCGTGTGCACCGGCACGATCGCCGGATGCCGCACCTGCGCCGCCGCCGCCGCCTCGCGCCGGAAGCGCTCGACGTGCCGCTTGCTGAGCGACAGGCCGCTCGCCATCACCTTGAGCGCGACGCGCCGGTGCAGCGACTTCTGGTGCGCGAGGTAGACGACGCCCATGCCACCGCGACCGAGTTCGGACTCGATGACGAAGTCGCCGAACGTGCGGCCATCGGGCGACGCGGTGGCCTTGTCGCCCGCGGCCGGCGCCCATTGCTGGTGGCCGACGACGCCGTCGAAGGCGAGGTAGGCGCGCAGTTGCGCGAGCAGCTCGGCGCGCAACGGCTCCGGGTGCTGCAGCACGAAGGCGTCGAGCGCCGGCGCGCTGCCGTCGGCGTGGCGTTCGATGAACGCCTCGACCGCGCGCTGCACGGCGTCGCCGTCGTTGGCGCCCGGCGGGGTGGCGGCGCGGGCGGCGGCGTCGCGGTCCGGGGCCATCACGCCTCCTTGCGCGACAGCAGGCCGGAGAGCCGCGCCTGCGCGCGCGAGAGCAGCGCGCGCACGGCGCCTTCGGTCGGCAGGCCGAGCTCGGCGCAGATCTCGTCGGTGTCGAGTTCGAGGTAGCGCTTGAGCACGATGATCTCGCGCTCGCGGTCGGGCAGCTGCTGCAGCGCCTCGCGGATGCGCTCGCTGAGCTCGTGCTCGTCGTGCACCTGCGACGCGGTCGGCTGGCGGCCGGGGATCTGCTCCTCGACCTGATCGTCGATCGGCACGAGGCCGCCGTGGGCCGCGCGCTTCTGCGCCTCGATCCCGCGGATGCGCCGCACGATCTCGTACTCGGCGCCCTTCAGCAGCCAAGCCAGGAACGAACCGTCGCCGCGGTACTCGAACTGGTGCAGGCGCTTCAGCGCCGAGAGGATCGCGTCCTGCGTCGCGTCCTCGCTGTCGGCGAGCAGGGTCCGATACTTCGGGCCGATCAGCTTGCGGAGGGCCGCACGCAACCGGTCGCGGTACCGTTGGAACAGCAGGTCGATGGCGTCGCGGTCCTGTTCCAGGGCGCGGCTGACGAGGTTGCGCGTGTTGTCGTCCAAGAAGGGGGCCCGGCGCGGGAGCCCCCGATTGTGCCCCCAGACCGGGCGTCGGCAAGCCGCGCCCCGGACGCGGCTTGCGCGCGGGGCGAGCGGGCGGACGAAGGGTTGGAGGTGGCGCATGCCAACCGAGCAAGGACCGCGCCCGCTGCCGCGCACGCGGATTTCTTCGACCGCGTCGGGATCGCGCCGGTCGGGCCGCCGGACTGCCGGGCAACCGCCGGCGCCATCGGCGGTTCGCGGTGGGTGGATTCGCGGGGTGCGGTCGGCCGATAAGGCGGCCATGAACTGGCTCCTGCTGCCGTCCGTGCTGCTCCTCGGTTCCGTCGCGCTGGCCCAGGAGCCGACGCCGTCGACGCCGCGCCGCGAGCGCGCGACCTCGCAGACGGAGGAGCGCGCGCAGTCGATGCGCAAGCAGATCGGCGAAGGCCGCGCCGTGCAGAGCCACGTCAAGGTGCTCGTGCGCCTGAAGAACGGCAACCGCCTCGTCGGCGTCGTCAAGGACGGCAAGCTCGTCGAGCGCATCGACGGCCTGCGCTTCGTCGAGGCGGCCGCGGGCGACGAGGGCGCTGGCATCCGCATCTGGTACACGGCCGGCACGCGCAACTTCGTGTTCGTGCCGTTCAAGGACTTCGCCAGCTACGAGATCGTGCAGCAGCTCTCCAACGAGCAGGTGCAGCAGATCGAGAATGAGCTCGGGATGGATCGCGGCAAGTCGGACGTCGTGCCGTCGCAGGGCGACGCCGCGGGCGCCAAGCAGGGTCCGCCGGCCGGCGAGCCGGCCGCAGGCGGCCAGGCCAAGGCGAGCGACGGCAAGACGACCGCGACCGACGAACAGCAGAAGCTGTGGTTCGACCTGCTGCAGGCGTATCCGCCGACGGCCGGGTGGGGCCTCGAGCGCCGCGACGAGATCAAGCGCCGCTTCGTCGTCGTCGGCAGCCAGCCGAGCGCCGCCGAGAAGCGCTTCGTCGACGAGTACGAGCAGTGGAGCAAGGCCTGCGCCTACTACGGCGTGACGCCGGCCACCAAGGCCAAGGCCGCGACGCCGGCCGATCCGCGCGAGGCCGAGAAGGCCGACCGCCGCGCGCGCCGTGGCGAGACCGAGCCCGCGCCGACGCCGGGCGCCAGCGGCGACGACCAGCGCAAGGAGGAACGGCGCGCGCGCCGCGGCCTCGGCGGCAGCCAGGGTGGCCAGGGCGGCGGTGGCGACTGATTCCCGCCTGCTTGCTTGAACCGACGGCGCCCGCCCGGGAATGCTCTGCGCATGCAGACCGCGTTCCTCTTCACGGGCCAGGGCTCGCAGTTCGCCGGCATGGGCAAGGACCTCGCCGAGCGCTTCCCGATCGCCAAGGCCACCTTCGCCGAAGCCGATGCCGCGCTCGGCGAGTCGATCTCCGAACTCTGCTTCCAGGGGCCTGACGACAAGCTCGGCCTGACCGAGAACACCCAGCCGGCGACCCTGGCGGTCGCCGTCGCGGCCTTCCGCGCGCTCGGCCGCAAGCCCGACCTCGGCGCTGGCCACAGCCTCGGCGAGTACGCCGCCCACGTCGCGGCCGGGACGCTCGCGTTCGCCGACGCCGTGCGGTTGGTGCGCGACCGCGCCCGCCGCATGCAGTCGGCGGTGCCGATCGGCACGGGCGGCATGGTCGTGCTGCGCAAGATGGGCCTCGACGAAGTGAAGCAGCTGGTCGCCAAGGTCGACGCCGGCCTGTGCGAGATCGCCAACGTCAACGAGCCCGAGCAGATCGTCGTCTCCGGCGCGATCGCGGCGATGGACCAGGTGGTCGCGCTGGCGCCGCCGCGCAAGGCGCTGAAGCTCAACGTGTCGGTGCCGTTCCACTGCTCGCTGCTGAAGGCGGCGGGCGAGGGCTTCGCGACGGTCCTCGACGCGACGACGATGCGCGATCCGTCGTTCCCGGTGTGGTGCAACGTCGACGCCGCGCCGGTGACGACCGCGGCGGCGGCGCGCGGCGCGCTGCAGCGCCAGTTCGCCGGCGCGGTGCTCTGGCAGCAGACCGTCGAGGGCATGTTCGCCGCGGGCGTGCGCCGCTTCGTCGAGTGCGGCCCGAAGGCGACGCTCGTCAACATGGTCAAGCGCATCGCGCTCGCCAAGGGCGTCGAGGGCGTCGAGACGATCGCGGCGACGACCGCGGCCGAGATCGAAGGGATGCTCGCCGCCGGATGACGTCGGCCGGCGACAGCCCGCTGCGGCAGGCGCTGTGGCCGCTCGGCCTCGCGTGGTGCGCCGTGTCCGCGGCGCGCAACGGCCTGTACGACCGCGGCGTGCTGCGCGCGCGTCGGATCGCCGCGACGGTGGTCTCGGTCGGCAACCTGTCGGTCGGCGGCACCGGCAAGACGCCGACGGTGGCGTGGTTGTGCGAGTTCGCCAAGCGCCGCGGCAAGCGGCCCGGCGTGCTCGCGCGCGGCTATGGTCGGGCGCCCGGCGCGAAGCTCAACGACGAAGGCACGATGCTGCAGCGGCGCATGCCTTGGCTGCTGCAGGAGCAGGCGCCCGATCGCGTCGCCGGCGGCGAACGGCTGGCGTCGTTGCGCGCCAACTACATCGTGCTCGACGACGGCTTCCAGCATCGGCGATTGCACCGCGACCTCGACCTCGTCTGCGTCGACGCCATGCGGCCGTTCGGCAACGGCATGTGCCTGCCGGCCGGCGAGCTGCGCGAGGCGCGCTTTGGCCTGCGTCGCGCCGGCATGGTCTTCGTGACCCGCTGCGGCGCGGCGTCGCCCGGCGAGCTGGTCGAGCGCGTCGCGCGCCTGCGGGACCTTGCCGGCAAGGACAAGCCGGTGTTCCTCACCGACCATCAGCCGGTGGACCTCGTGGCGATGCCCGAAGGCGTGGCCCTGCCGCTGCGGGACCTGCGCGGTCGGCGGTGCGTGCTGCTGTCGGGCATCGCGCGGCCGGCGAGCTTCCGCGCCACGGTCGAGGCGCTCGGCGGCGAGGTCGTCGCCGAACACCGGCACCGCGACCACCATCGCTTCACCGTCGACGAAGTCGCGGCGGCAGCGCGCGCCGCCATCGCCGCGGACGCGTGGCTGCTGACGACCGAGAAGGACGACGCGCGCATGCCAGCCGGCGCGCCGTCGCGGTACGCGCTGCGCATCGCGCTGCAGTTCCTCGACGGCACGCCGTCGCCGGCGGAGCTGCTGCTGTGAAGGCCCGGTTCGTCGACCACGTCGTCCACGTCGCCGCGCGCGCCGCCATCGGCCTCGCGGCGCGCGTGCCGGAGTGGCTCGGCTACTCGTGCGCCGACGCGCTGGGCCGGTTGTTCTTCGCGCTCGACCGGCGTCGACGCGGCTACGCGCTGAAGTTCCTGCGCAACGCCTTCCCGGACGCCACGGACGCGGCGCTGCGGCGCCTTGGCGCGCGGGCCACCGGCAACCTGTTCAAGGTGCCGCTCGACATGGCGCGATTGACGCGCCTGCTGGCCCGCGGCGGCGCGGTCGGCGACGTCGTCGACTTCACCGAGGCGTCGGCGACGCTGGCCGCGGCGCGGCCGCCGTTCCTGGCGCTGACCGGTCACCTCGGCAACTGGGAGGTCGGCGCCGTCGCCATCGCGCAGGCCGTGGGGCGGGCGCACGGCATCGCGCGCGTCTCGCGCAATCCGCTGCTGCAGCGGTGGATCCTGGCCAATCGCGAACGCGGCGGCCTCGTCATCCATCCGCGCCGCGGCGGCGTGCGCGGTCTCGCGCGGGCGCTCGCCGACGGACAGGTCGGACTGCAGGCAGTCGACCAGAACCAGCGGCTCCGCGGCGTCTTCGTGCCGTTCTTCGGCCAGTTGGCGAGTTGCGAGCGCGCCGCGGTCACGTTGGCGCTGCGCGCTGGCTATCCGTTGGTTTTCGGCACGGCGCTGCGCGTCGGCCGCGGCTTCCGCTTCCGCTTCCTGCTGCACGGGCCGGTGCAGCTCGCGGTCACCGGCGATCGCGCCGCCGACCTGCGCGCCGGCGTGTTGCGCGTCAACCAGGAGATCGAGCGGCTCGTGCGGTTGGCGCCCGATCAGTACCTCTGGATCCACGATCGCTATCGCACGCAGCCCGCGCCGGGCGCGCCGGCGGTGGTGGACGCGGGTGACGACGGCGACGACGGCGGCGACTGAAGCCTGCGTGCCGGCGCCGCGCGCGGCGGGTACGCTGCCGGCCGCGCGTGCGCCCGTAGCTCAGCCGGATAGAGCATCGCTTTTCTAAAGCGGCGGTCCCAGGTTCGATTCCTGGCGGGCGCGCCAGAAACGCCGACGGCCCGCTGCCCCGGGGGCAGACGGCCGTCGCCGTGACGCCCGCGAGGCGGGCGGTTGGGCCCCGGCGGCGGGCGCGGCCCGCCGGTGGCCGAGCGGGCCGCGCACAGAACCCGCCGCTCATCGGG
>JBEITC010000489.1:0-2952 GCA_040375075.1 Planctomycetota bacterium
CGTAGGCGCGCGCGGCCTTGCCGGCGGCGGCCGCTGCGGCCGGATCCGCGAGCCAGCGGAGCGCCGCCGTGGCGCGACCCTCGTCGGTCTCGCTGCGCGCCATCGCGGTCGCCGGCGCCGCGACGCCGCGGCCGCCGAGTT
This sequence comes from Planctomycetota bacterium, assembly GCA_040375075.1. GTDB lineage: Bacteria > Planctomycetota > UBA1135 > UBA1135 > UBA2386 > UBA2386. Next base: position 142 of record JBEITC010000489.1, read on the forward strand.
CGTTGGTCACCAGCGGCGCGCCGTGCGCCAACGCGGTGAGCGCCTTCATGCGGAAGCCGCCGCCCGACCAGACGGGCACGAGCGCGAGCCGGATCTGGGCGAACAGGTCGGCGAGATCGGGGACGAAGCCGACGACGCGCACGCCGGGCAGCCGGCCCAGGTCGGCCACGCGTTCGACGTGGGCGCCAGCGAGCCACAGCTCGGCCGTCGGCACGACGGCGCGGATGCGCGGCAGCACCGCGCGGGCAAGGCGCGCTGCGGCCTCGGGGTTGGGCTGGTGGCGGTAGTCGCCGAGGAACAACGCGCGCGGCGGCGCCTTGCCGACGTCGGCCGCTGCCGCCGGCGCATCGCACGCGATCGGACGCACGCGCACCTCGCGGCCGAGCAGCGCGCCGAGCGTCGCAGCGTCCTCCGCGGTCACGGCCTGCACGACGTCGGCGCGCGGGTAGTGCTGCAGCATGTGCCGGCGCCACAGCCGCCGGTCGCGCGCGTCGCCGAGCGGCCCCAGCCCCGTGCGCGTGTTCGCCGGGCAGCCCGCCTCGTGGTCGGTCAGCACCGTCGGCACGCCGGCAAGGGCCGGCAGGTACTGTGCCATCTGCGCCATCTCGACGAAGGCGACGTCGGGACGGAACTCGGCGAGCGCGCGCGCGATCAGCGCCAGCATCCGCGGTTCCCAATGCTTGGCGGCGACGAGGGGCGTGTGGCGCCATTGCCATGCCATCGCCGCCGAGTCGACCAGTCCGGCCACGCCGCCGCGACGCCGTCGCTGCGCGGACACCCCGAGCCACGCCGGTCTCGGGCCGCTCGGCGCGTCGGGATCGCCCGGTTGCTGCAATGCGGCGAGCCCGATTTCGGCGCGCGGCGCCAGCCCGGCGAGCACCTGTCCGACGTACGCCCCGCCGCCATGCGGCGCCTGACGGTCCGGTACGAAGGGCGTGACGAACAGGAGTCGCATTGCGGAATGGGGTAGAATCCTATCTTGCAAGGGTTTGCGCTCGCGGGCAAGGGATTGCTGGCGCGGCGTAGAGGGCGTCGACGACGGCATACAAGAGGTGGCGGCCTCACGCGGCTCATGCCATAATGAAATGCCGTTCGCTTCGTTGCCGGGCGCCAATGCCCGACCCGCGAAGCCGCCCTGCGCATACGAACGGCATGAACGATACGCATAAGTTGATTGTCGGGCTGCTGGAGAACGGCAAGCCGGAGTTGCAGGTCGCCGCGGCCCAAGTGCTCGGCGAGTTGCACGTCAAGGACCCGACGGTCGTGCGCGCGCTTGCCCAAGGCATGAAGCGCTCGCCCGTGCTCGCGCGGTTCTGCCTCGACGCCCTGGCCAAGCTGGCCACCGAGGATGCGATCGCCATCGTCGCGCGCGCCGCGATCGAGAGCGACCCGCTCGGTGATCACGCCGCGCACTGGGTCGCCGAGCTCGGCGCGCCGGCGCAAGCGGTGCTTGCCGCCAGCTACGCCGACGCCGGCCTCGCTGCGCAGAGGCGCATCGTGGCGCTGCTCGCCAAGCATCCGCACAAGGACGCGGCGGCCGTGTTCGTCCAAGCGCTGCGCACGCCCGAGCTCGCCGAGCACGCCGCTCGCGCGCTGCTCGCCGTCCGCGAGACGCTGCCGCCGGCTGTGCTCAAGCCGCTCGCTGCGACGCTGACGAAGTCGCTGCAGGAGCCGCTGGCCGAAGGCTGCCTCGTGCAGATCCTGGGCGTGCTCGCCGCGCTCGATCGCGATGGCAGTCGCGCGGCGGTCCTCGCGCTCACCGGCGCCGACACGGCGCCGCTGGTGCGTTCGGCCGCGTTCCGCGCCCTGCACGGCGCCAAGCTCGGCGCGCCGCAGGTGCGCGCGATGATGGACCTGCTCGAGGACCAGGCGCAGAAGGGCGTCCACGACGCCGTCCGCGACGTCCTCGCGGCCCTGCCGGAACTGCCCGAGGGGTTGGCGCCGGTGCTCAAGCGCTTGCTGACGGCGCGCGCGCCGGAGCAGCGCCTGTTCGCGCTGCGCATGCTGCGCACGGCCGGCGGCGCCGACCTCGCCAAGACCGCCATCAAGCTGCTCGACCACGACGACATGCGTTTCCGCGACGCCGCGGCCGATGCGTTGGCGCACAACCGGCAGGCCAGCGATCCGCTCGCGCGCCTCGTCGCGTTCGGCAGGGACGCGAACCTCGCCGCGACCGCGGCCGCGATCCTGGTGCGGCAGGCGCCGCTGCTGGCGCCGAAGTTCGTGCGCGAACTCGCCGAGAAGGCGATGAAGATGCTCAGCGCGACGCCGAAGGTCGCCGACCTGCTGTTCGACGTCGTGTTCGCCGCCGACGGCGCCAAGGTCGCGCCGATGCTGATCGAGCGCTGCGTCCGGGCTCGTCGCGTGCACAAGCTCGCCGAGGCCCTGCACGTGCTCGCGCGCTTGACGGCCGTGGTCCCGCAGGACGACGAGGTCCGCTACCAGCTGGGCGTCACCAAGCTGCTGCACGACGCCGCGCGCCCGGCCGACGAGAACGCGCCGCCCGGCAACTCCGGCATGGGCTTCTTCGCCGCGCTGCTGCGCGCCGGCTACCCGCTGCTCGACCGCCTGCGCAAGGAGCCGGCGATCACGGCCGACCTGCTGTTCAAGGTCGCCGCGCACTTCCGCGGCGCCGTCGGCCCCGAGCAGCGTTTCGCCGCCGAGGCGCTGCAGCATCTCGCGACGCGGACCAAGGGCCGCGCCGCCGAGGACGCCAAGGTCGCGCTGCGCACCGCGAGCGCCTGATCAGCCGCCAGCGCGCGCGCCCATGCGCACGCGCGTCTCCGGCGCGGCCGTCGCGAACGACGGCCC
>JBEITC010000258.1:0-5792 GCA_040375075.1 Planctomycetota bacterium
CCACAGGCAGTGCCACAGGCAGTGCCACAGGCAGTGGCGGCCTGCTGGCGCTGGCGCCGAGCATGCGGCCCGCTGCCGCGCACGACGCCGACGACGGCCACGACTGCGCGCTGATCGCCTTCTGCCCGAGCAAGGCGCCGATGCGCGTCGTCCACGACCGCATCGCGCAGCTGTTCCGCGACATCCGTCTCGACGAGCTCTGCGCCCTCCCGATCGCCACCCCCACCCGCAGCGCCACCGCCGCCCGCCCCGCAGCGCCGGTACCCGCACACGCCCGATGAAGACCCCGATCTACCTCGACTACAGCGCCACCACGCCGTGCGACCCGCGCGTCGTGCAGCGCATGCTGCCGTTCTTCAGCGACGCGTTCGGCAACGCCGCCAGCCGCAGCCATGCGTTCGGTTGGACCGCCGAAGCCGCCGTCGAAGAGGCCCGCAGCCAGGTCGCGCAACTGATCGGCGCGCACCCGAAGGAGATCCTCTGGACCAGCGGCTCGACCGAGGCCAACAACCTCGCGATCAAGGGCGTGGCCCAGATGTACCGCGAGAAGGGCAACCACCTGATCACCGCGGTCACCGAGCACAAGGCCGTGCTCGACCCGATGAAGAACCTCGAGGCGCAGGGCTTCGAGGTCACGTGGCTGCCCGTCGACGGCAAGGGCCGCGTCGACCTCGCCCAGCTCGCTGCTTCGATCACCGACCGCACGATCCTGGTGTCGCTGATGGCGGCGAACAACGAGGTCGGCACGGTGCACCCGATCGCCGAGATCGGCGCGCTCTGCAAGCAGAAGGGCACGCTGTTCCACACCGACGCGACGCAGTGCCCCGGCAAGGTGCCGCTCGACGTCGAGGCGCAGCACATCGACCTGATGTCGATCTCGGCGCACAAGATGTACGGCCCCAAGGGCGTCGGTTGCCTGTACGTGCGGCGCAAGAACCCGCGCGTGCGCCTGACCGCGCAGATGGACGGCGGCGGCCACGAGCGCGGCATGCGATCGGGCACGCTCAACGTCACCGGCATCGTCGGCATGGGCGAAGCCGCGCGCATCTGCCGCGAGGAGATGGCGACCGAGATCCCCAAGCTGAAGGCCCTGCGCGACCGGCTCGAGGCGCGGCTGATGAAGGCGCTGCCGGACGCCGTGCGCAACGGCGACCCCGACGCGCGCCTGCCGCACCTCGCCAACGTCTCGTTCCCCTACGTCGAGGGCGAGTCGCTGATCATGGGCATCAAGGAGCTCGCCGTGTCGTCGGGCTCGGCCTGCACGTCGGCGAGCCTCGAGCCCAGCTACGTGCTGAAGAGCCTCGGCCTCGGCGACGAGCTGGCGCACAGCTCGATCCGCTTCTCGCTCGGCCGCTTCACCACCGAGGCGGAGGTCGACTTCGCCGCCGACCGCGTCATCGCCGAGGTCAAGCGCCTGCGCGAGATGTCGCCGCTCTGGGAGATGGTCCAGGAAGGCGTCGACCTCAGCCAGGTGAAGTGGACGCACCACTGAGCCAGGCCGCCGCGCATCGGCGGCTTGGCTCTGTGCCAGACAGCCACGCAAGCAGACCGAACCGACACGCCCCGCAGCAGACAGACAGCCGACCACCCCGCCGCATCCCGAACACACCGCCGGAACCAGGCCGCCGCGCCGCGACGGCCAGCTCCGCACCCGACGAACCCACGACACCCCGCCAACCGCCATGGCCTACAGCGACAAGGTCCTCGACCACTACCAGAACCCGCGCAACGTCGGCTCGCTCGACAAGAACGCCCCCGACGTCGGCACCGGCGTCGTCGGCGCGCCCGAGTGCGGCGACGTGATGAAGCTGCAGATCAAGGTCGGCGACGACGGCCGCATCCTCGACGCCAAGTTCAAGACCTACGGCTGCGGCTCGGCGATCGCTTCGTCGTCGCTCGCCACCGAGTGGCTCAAGGGCACGACGGTCGACGCCGCCGCGCAGATCAAGAACACGCAGATCGTCGAGGAGCTGTCGCTCCCGCCGGTCAAGATCCACTGCTCGGTGCTCGCCGAGGACGCGATCAAGGCCGCCATCGAGGACTGGCGCAAGAAGAAGGCCGCCGCGCAGGGAGCGGCAGGAGCGCAGTCGTGAGCGACGTCGCCGCCAAGCCGCCGGAAGCCCCGGCCGACAAGAAGCCGCAGCGCGGCGTCGTGCTGACCGAGCGCGCCGCCAAGGAGATCCTGCGCGTGATCGCCGAGCAGGGCTTCCCGGCCGACGCGACGTGGGTCCGCGTCGGCGCCAAGGGCGGCGGCTGCTCGGGCTTCACCTACGTGCTCGACTTCGACCGTACGGGGCCGACCGAGTTCGACCTCACCTACCCCCAGCACGGCGTCAACGTCGTCGTCGACAAGAAGAGCGAGTTCTTCATGGGCGGCACGATGCTCGACTTCAACGACGGGCTGCTCGACCGCGGCTTCGTGTTCAAGAACCCGCAGGCCACCGGCTCCTGCGGCTGCGGCACTTCGTTCTCGGCGTGATCCACGTCCCGGCCCCCGATCCGTTCACCGTCTTCGGGGTGCCCCGGACGCTGGACCTCGACGCGCGCGAGCTCGAGCGCCGCTACCTGCGGCTCTCGCGCGAGTGCCATCCGGACCATCTGCGCACGCAGGACGCCAACGACTGCCTCGCGGTGCTGCAGCGCGCCGCCGAGGTCAACGACGCCTGGAAGACGCTGCGCGACCCGTGGACGCGCGCGAAGGCGCTGCTCGAAGCCGAGTCGCCCGGCGTGCTCGACGCCAACAAGAAGCTCGACCCGGCATTCCTCGCCGACGCGCTCGAACTCGCCGAGGAGGTCGCGTTCGTGCGACCCGAACAGGTCGGCGCACTGCGCGCCCGCCTGCAGCAGGCGCTCGACGCCGACTTCGCGGCGCTGCGCGCCGACGTCGCGCGCAGCGACCTGCCGGCAGCCGCGCGCCGCGTGCACGGCGCCCACTACCACAAGAAGGCCCTCGCCGACCTGGAGCACAAGGCGTGACCACTGCCCCGCAATCGTCCACCGGCCCGCGCCTCGTGCTCGGCATCGACCTCGGCACCACCAACAGCCTCGCCGCCGTGCGCGCCGGCAAGGGCGCGCGCGTGCTGCGCGATCGCGACGGCGAGCCGCTGACGCCGTCCGTCGTCTGCTTGCACCCCGACGGTCGCACGATCGTGGGCCGCGACGCCAAGTCGCTGCGGCTCGACTTCCCCGAGCGCACGGTGTTCTCGATCAAGCGCCTCATCGGCCGCTCGGCCGCCGAGGTCCAGCAGGAAGCCACGCGGCTGCCCTACCGGGTGGTCGCCGGCGATCGCGGCCTGCCGCGCGTGCAGATCGGCGACCAGCAGTGGACGCCCGAGTCGATCAGCGCGCTGATCCTGCAGCAGGTCAAGGCCACCGCCGAGCAGGCGCTCGGCCAAGTGGTGCGCGAAGCCGTCGTCACCGTGCCGGCGTGGTTCGACGACGCGCAGCGGCAAGCGACCAAGGACGCCGCCCAGCTCGCCGGACTCGAGTGCCTGCGCATCCTCAACGAGCCGACCGCCGCAGCGCTCGCCTACGGCATCGACGGCAGCAAGGACGGCACGGCGCTGGTCTACGACCTCGGCGGCGGCACCTTCGACGTCTCGATCCTGCGCATCGACGACGGCGTGTTCCGCGTGCTGTCGACCGCCGGCGACACCCACCTCGGCGGCGACGACTTCGACGAACTGCTGTGCCAGCGCATCCTCGCGCAGCTGCCGCCGACCAGCGATCCCTACGTGCTGCAGGCCGTGCGCGCCGCCGCCGAGGGCCTCAAGATCCGCCTCTCCGACGCCGAACGCGCCGAGCTCGAGCTCGACCTCGGCGCCCGCGGCGCGGTGAAGCTGGCGGTGACGCGCGCCGAGTTCGAGGCCGCGATCGCGCCGCTGGTGCAGCGCACGCTCGACTGCGTGACGCGCGCGGTCAAGGACGCCGGCCTGCAGCTACACGAGCTCGACGACGTCGTGCTCGTCGGCGGCAGCACGCGCGTGCCGCTGGTGCGCGACCGCCTGCAGGCGCTGACCGGCAAGACGCCGCACACCGGCGTCGACCCCGACCTCGCCGTCGCGCTCGGCGCCGCCATCCAGGCCGACGTGCTCGCCGGCAACGACCGCTCGCTGCTGCTGCTCGACGTGATCCCGCTCTCGCTCGGCCTCGAGACGCTCGGCGGCGCGGTGCAGAAGCTGATCCTGCGCAACAGCACGATCCCGACCTCGGTGACCGAGGAGTTCTCGACCGGCGTCGACAACCAGACCGCCGTCGACCTGACGATCTACCAGGGCGAGCGCGAGCTGTCGCACGACTGCCGCCTGCTCGGCCGCTTCCAGCTGCGCGGGCTGCCGGCTCTGCCGGCCGGCCTGCCGCGCATCGCGGTGACGTTCCTCGTCGACGCCGACGGCGTGCTGCGCGTCACGGCGCGCGAGCAGCGCACCGGCGCGCAGGCGAGCATCCAGATCGTGCCGACGTTCGGCCTCACGCGCGACGAAGTGCGCAAGATGATGCTCGACTCGATCGAGCACGCGCAGCAGGACTACGTCGCGCGCGAAGCGATCGACCTGCGCAACAAGGCCGAGGCGATGGTGCGCGGCACGCAGAAGGCCCTGCAGATGGCCGACCTGCCGCCCGACCAGACCTACGCCGTGCAGAAGGCGACCAAGGCCCTGCAGAAGCTGCTGGCGGCGAACGCCGACGCTGCGGCGCTGAAGGCAGGCTGCGACGAACTCACCAAGCTCACCGCCACCATCGCCGACGACGTGATCAGCTCGGCGGTGACCAAGGCGCTGAAGGCCGACGAGACCCGATGACAGCGGCACGACTCCAGGTGCGCGGCATGGACCGCGCGTTCTCGATCGAGGTCGGTCAGACCATCCTCGACGCAGCGATGGCACAGGGCCTCGGGCTCGACCACGCCTGCGGCGGCGTCTGCGCGTGCTCGACCTGCCACGTCAAGGTCAAGCAGGGCAGGGACTGCCTGTCCGAGGCCAGCGACGACGAACTCGACCAGCTCGACGAAGCCCGCGACGTCGCCCTCGACTCGCGCCTGGGCTGCCAGGCCAAGCTGCTGCGCCTGCCGCAGGACGGCGTCGTCGAGATCCAGATCCCGACCTGGAACGTCAACGCCGTGCGCGAAGGCGGGCACTAGGCGGCGGCGCGTGGAGTGCATGGGGTGGGAACGCAGTCGCGGCGACCGGCCAGCCAAGCGCGAGGGGTCTGGGGCCGGCTAGAGACGTTGCAGGCGCACTCCGGCAAGCAAGCGCCGCGGGCGTGGCGAGCAAGGCCTTGGACGGGATGGGAACGCAGTCGCGGCGACCGGCTGGCCATCAACTAGCTGCGAAGACACCGTCGGACCATCCCGTGCGATGGCGCGTCGGCGCTCGCGGCGTGCAAGGCGACGGCGGCACGAACGCTTCCCGAACAATCACTTGCCTTTCGGCCTTGGTGGTCGTAGTTATGCGAATTCAAACGAGGACCGAAGTCCCGCGATGGCGACGAGCAGCTCGAGCAAGCAGGCGAAACGGACGAAGGCTCGCAAGCCGCCGGCCAAGCGCCGCCCCGTGCAGGCCGCGCTCCCCTTCCGCCAGCGCGGCGGCGCGCGCGAGGGCGCTGGCCGCAAGCCCAACGGCGCTGCCGCGATGATGTCCCGCTCGACGCGCGCGTCGCACGCCGCCTACCACCCAGCACTCGTCACCGTGAAGCTGCGCCAGCACCTCCCCCGCCTGCGCAGCAAGAAGGAGCGCGACGCCCTGCTCGTCCACTTCGCGCGCGGCAAGGATCGCTTCGGCTTCCGCCTGCTGCAC
>JBEITC010000633.1:0-1807 GCA_040375075.1 Planctomycetota bacterium
ATCGCCGGCGCGCCGGAGCACGTCGCGCGCTGGACCGGCGCGCAGTGGACGCCGATCGCCGGCCTTCCCGGCCCGGCGACGCGGCTGCGCCTCGACGCCGCCGGCGCCGTGCTCGCGATCGGCAGCGCCACCGGCGGAATCGCGTACCTCAAGCGCTTCGACGCGGCCACCGGCGCGTGGCTCGACGTCGCGCCGACCTGGCCGCCCACCGCCGGATCGATGCGCGACGTCGCCGCGCTGCCCAACGGCGACGTCGTCGTCTGCGGCCAGTTCGTCGCCGTCGGCGGCCTGCCGGCGAACAACATCGCGCGTTGGGATGGCACGCAGTGGCACCCGCTCGGCGCCGGGCTCGACGTCCGCGCCGAGTGCCTGCTGCCGCTGCAAAACGGCGACCTGCTCTGCGGCGGCTACTTCACGAGCGCCGGCCTCGCGCCGATCCCCGGCGTCGCGCGCTGGAACGGGACCCATTGGAGCGCGGTCGGCGCGGGCATCAGCGTCGGCTTCACGCAGTTCGTCGCCGAACTGCGCCAACTCGCCAATGGCGACGTGCTGGCGTGCGGCAAGTTCTCAGGCAGCGGAGCCACGGCACTGAACTGCATCGGCCGCTTCGACGGCGCCGCGTGGCAGCCGTATGGCGTCGGCTTCTCCTCCGAGAACGGCCTGCCGCCGGTCTACACCGCGATCGAGTTGCCCGGCGGCGACGTCGTCGCGGGAGGGTTGATGACGATCAGCGGGGCGTCGGCGTTCACCGGCGCGACGCGCTGGAATGGCTCCGAGTGGACGCGCATGGGCGGTGGCACGTCGGCGTTCGTGCGCGCGACGATGAGCGCGAGCGATGGCAGCGTCTATGTCGGCGGCGACTTCCGGGTCGTCGCCGGCGTCGACGCGCGCTACGTCGCGCGGCGCGCGCCGGGCGGGCAGTTCCAGGCGCTCGGCCAGGGCATGAGCACGGCGGTGGTCGCGTTCGCCGAACTCGGCAACGGCGACGTCATCGCCGGCGGCGCCTTCACCCACGCCGACGGCCAGCCGGTCGGCCACATCGCCCGCTGGGACGGCGCTGGTTGGCGCGCGATGGCGGGCGGCATGAACGGGCCGGTGCTGGCGCTCGCGACGGCGCCCGACGGCAGCCTCGTCGCAACCGGACAGTTCACCATCGCCGGCGGCGTCGCCTGCGCGCGCATCGCCCGCTGGAACGGCGTCAGCTGGCAGCCCTTTGGCCTCGGCCTCTCCGGCGACGCCCTCGCCGTCGCGGTCGCGCCCGACGGCCGGATCATGGTCGGCGGCTCGTTCGGCAAGCCCAATCGCTACCTCGCGCTGTGGGACGGCTTCGCATGGCAGGGCATGACCGCATCGACCGCCGTGCGAGCGGTGTGCGCGCTGCCCGATGGCCGCTTCTACGCCGACGGCCGCCTCTGGACCGGCACGACGCCGACCGCCGTGACCGGCGCGCCGACGCAGCTTGCGTACACCGCGAGCCTGCAACCCGACGGCGCGCTGCTGGTCGGCGGCTGGCTGCAACTGGCCGGCCAGCCGGCGAGCCTCGTTCGTTACGACGGCAGCGCATGGACGACCGTGCTCGGCGGCACGCAGGTCGTGCGCGCCGCGACGACCACGGCCGCGGGCGAGATCGTGCTCGGCGGCGAGTTCCGCAGCGTGCTCGGCGTGCAATCCACGCAACTCGCGAGCCTGCTGCCGAGCTGCCCGCCCGCGGCGACGAACTTCGGCGTCGGCTGCGGCACGCCGGCGCTGCGCCTGCAGGCGGAGTCGCCGGCGTGGCTCGGCGCCACGGCGCGCGCGCAGCTGGTCG
>JBEITC010000616.1:0-1909 GCA_040375075.1 Planctomycetota bacterium
CGCGCGCGGCCGGCGTCGTGCCGATCGGCGTCGTCGCGCCCGGCGAGGACCCCGCGCGCGCACGGGCGACGCTGGGCGGCGCCGGCGCCGCGCGCGTGCTGTCCGCGACCACGGAACTTGGAGGCATGCTGCGATGAACGACGCGACTGGACCCATCCCGGCGCGCGCGGCGCGCCTCTCCCGCCAGACCCGCGAGACGCAGGTCGAGGTGGCGTTGACGCTCGACGGCGCCGGTGTCGCGCAGGTGGCGACCGGGCTGCCCTTCCTCGACCACATGCTGGCGGCATTGGCCCTGCACGCGCGCTTCGACCTGTCGCTGCGCGCCGCGGGCGACCTCGAGGTCTGCGACCACCACACGGTCGAGGACTGCGCGCTCGCGCTCGGCGACGCGCTGGCGCGCGCGCTGGGCGATCGCGCCGGGATCGCGCGCTTCGGCCACGCGTACGCGCCGCTCGACGAGGCGCTCGCGCGCGCTGTCGTCGACCTCTCGGGGCGGCCATGGCCGGCGATCGACCTCGGGCTGGTGCGCGAACGGATCGGGGCCGTCGCCACCGAGAACCTCACGCACTTCCTGCAGTCGTTCGCGATCGCGGCGCGCTGCGCGCTGCACGTCGACGTGCTCGCCGGCGCCAACGACCATCACCGCGTCGAGGCGGCCTTCAAGGCCGTCGCGTTGGCGCTGCGGGCCGCCGTGCGGCCCGACGGCGTCGGCGTGCCGAGCACGAAGGGGGCGCTGTGAGCGCCTTCGTCCACATCGTCCCGACCGGCGTCGCCAACGTCGCTTCGGTGGTCGCGGCCCTGCGCCGGCTCGGCGCGACGGTCGACGTCGCCGCCGACGCGGCGACGGTGCGACGGGCGGAGCACGTCGTGCTGCCCGGCGTCGGCGCGTTCGGGGCGGCTGCTGCCGCGATCGACGCGAACGGGCTCCGGCAGGCGCTGTGCGAGCGCGTCGAAGCCGGTCGCCCGACGCTCGCGATCTGTCTCGGCCTGCAGCTGCTGGCCGCCGCGAGCGACGAGAGTCCGGGTGTCGCCGGCCTCGGCGTGGTCCCGGCGACCGCGCGCCGCTTTCCGGCCGGCGTGCGCGTGCCGCAGCTCGGCTGGAACACGGTCGTGCCAGCGCCAGGCAGTCCGCTGCCGGCCGGCGTCGCCTACTTCGCCAACAGCTACCGGCTCGAAGCCGTGCCCGCCGGCTGGCACGGCCTCGTCAGCGATCACGGCGGCCCGTTCGTCGCCGCGTTCGCGCGCGACGGCGTGCTCGCCTGCCAGTTCCACCCCGAGTTGTCCGGCGCGTACGGCGCCGGGTTGTTGCGCCGCTGGCTCGTCGGCGCGGAGGTCGTCTGATGCCGTTCCCAAGGCTCGTTCCCTGCCTCGACTGCCGCGATGGCCGCGTGGTCAAGGGTGTGCAGTTCCGCGGTCTCCGTGACGCCGGCGATCCGGCGCAGCTGGCGGCGCGCTACGCGGCGGCGGGCGCCGACGAGATCGTGCTGCTCGACGTCGCCGCGACGGTCGCAGGTCGCGGCCACGCGGCGGCGACCGTCGCTGCCGTGCGCGCCGTGCTGCCGATCCCGCTGACGGTGGGTGGCGGCGTGCGCACGGTCGACGACGCCGCGCGCCTGCTCGACGCCGGCGCGGACAAGGTCGCGGTGAACAGCGCCGCGCTCGCCCGACCGGAGTTGCTCGGCGAACTCGCCGCGCGCTTTGGCGCCCAATGCGTCGTGATCGCGATCGACGCGGCCCGGAGCGAAGGCGACGCCTACGAGGCGCTCTCGCACGCCGGCGGCTCCCGCACCGGACGCGACGCGATTGCGTGGGCGCGCGCCGCGGTCGAAGCGGGCGCCGGCGAGGTGCTGCTGACCAGCGTCGACCGCGACGGCACCGGCGCTGGCTACGACCTCGCGCTGCTGCGCGC
>JBEITC010000484.1:0-2985 GCA_040375075.1 Planctomycetota bacterium
CGCGATCGGCGCGTTGTAGGACGTCGCCATGCCGGCGGCGATGCCGCAGCCGAGCAGCACGGCGCGCGGCCGCGAGCCGACGCGCGCCCAGCGCGCCAGCAGCGTCGCGGCCATCGCCGCGAGGTGGCTGTTGGCCCCTTCGCGGCCGATCGAGCCGCCGCTGCCGATCGTGCACGCCGAGGAGACCATCTGCACGACGGTGTCGCGCAGGCGCAGCGCGCCCTTGCGCAGCTGCACCATGACGACGAGGTCGGCGATGCCGAACGGCGGTCGCTTGCCGCGCAGCAGCAGCAGCACGAGGCCGGCGCACAGCCCGCCGATCGTCGGCACCAGCAGCGTCTGCCACCACGTGAGGTTGGCGCGCACGGCGTCGGGCAGCGACTGCTGGTCACCGCGGCCGGTCAGCAGGTTCTGGATCGCGTCCAGGCCCTTCTGGAAGCCGCTGCCTAGCAGGCCGCCGGCGACGCCGACGACCGCCGCGAGCAGGAAGATCGCGAAGGCGCGGAGCGGCAGGCCCTTCTGCTTCGTCATCGGCAAGCGCCAAGGGTCGTTCGGCGGCGCCCCGGCGTCAAGCGTCGTCCGCAGCCGGAGTCACTGCGTCCGCAGCCGGAGTCACTGCGTGCGCAGGCGGTAGCCGACGTTCTGCTCGGTGAGCAGCATCTGCGGCCGCGCCGGGTCGTCCTCCAGCTTGCGCCGCAGGGCCGACATGTAGACCCGCAGGTAGTGGGCCTCGTCGACGTGGGCCTCGCCCCAGACCTCGCGCAGCAGCTGGGTGCGAGTGACCACCTTGTCGGCGTGGCGGATCAGCGCTTGCAGCAGCCGGTACTCGAGCGGCGTCAGCTTGACCTGGTTGCCGTTGGAGGTGACCTCGTGCTTGTCGTGGTCGACGCGCAGCGTGCCGCTGACGAACACGCCCTGGTCGGCGTGGGCGGCGGCGCGGTTGTGCGTGCGCAGGGCGGCGCGCAGGCGCGCCAGCAGCTCGCCGGTGCCGAACGGCTTGGTCAGGTAGTCGTCGGCGCCGGCGTCGAGCGCCTTGATCTTGTCGGGTTCCTGATGGCGAGCCGACACGACGACGACCGGGCCGCTGTACCAGGTGCGCAGCCGTTCGAGCACGGTCATGCCGTCCTCGTCGGGCAGCCCGAGGTCGAGCACGACCAGGTCGGGCCGGCGCGCGGCGGCGCACACCAGCGCCTCCTGCGCCGACGTCGCTTCGAGCACGCGGTACTGGTGCATGCGCAGCGTCACGCGCAGGAAGCGGCGCATCTGCGCGTCGTCCTCGACGACCAGCACCAGCGGGCCGCTGGTCGGCTCCTTCGCCGGTTCGCTCATCGCGTCGCCTCCGGCGCAACGCCTTCGGGCGGCAACGCGAGGATGGCGACGTCGGGCAGGTCGACCACGAAGCGCGCGCCGCCACCGGCGCGGTCCTCGGCGCGCACCGTGCCGCCGTGCAGCGTCGCGACCGCGCGGCAGATGGCGAGGCCGAGGCCGGCGCCCGACGTGCGCGGCGCGCGCGCGCCGCGGTGGAACTTGCCGAAGATCGCCTCGTGCTCGCTGACCGGCACGCCGGGGCCGCGGTCCTCGACGGCGAGTTGCAGGTGGTTGCCGCGCAGGTCGGCGACCACGCGGATCGGACTGCCGGTCGGGGTGTGGCGCACGGCGTTCTCCAGCAGGTTGACCAGCAGGCGCGCCATCAGGTCCGCGTCCAGTTGCACGAGCGGCAGGTCGGGCGCGAGGTCGATCTGCACCGGCCGCTCGCGCAGCGCGCCGCCGAGCGTCGTCATGGCGCAGCCGACGATCTCCTCCAGCGAATGCATCTCGCGGTCCGCGCGGACGGCGCCGGACTCGAGGCGGGTGAGGTCCAGCATGTTGCGGACCTGGCGTTCGAGCGCGTCGGCGTCCTCACGGATGGACTCCATCAGGTCGACGCGCGTCGCCTCGTCCAGCGGCGCGCTGCGATCCAGCAGCGTGGTCACCGCGCCGGTGATCGACGCCAGCGGCGTGCGCAGGTCGTGGCTCACCGAGCTCAGCAGGACGTTGCGCAGCCGTTCCTGCTCGGCGACCTCGCGCGCGGACTTCGCCTGCTCGTCGACGATGAGCCGGTGCCACGCGATCGCCAGCGTGTTGGCGAACGAGCCGAGCAGTTGGCGCTCCTCCTCGCCGGGCGGCGTCGCGGCCGCGTCGCAGACCAGCGCTCCGATGCACGCGCCGCCGAACGCCAGCGGCGTCGCCCAGCACGGCGGCCGGTGCTCGTCGCGCCCCGAAGCGAGGGCCGCCGCGGCCGCTCCTTCGGCGGCGAGCGGCGGCGCTTCGCTCGCGCCGAACGCCGCGAGACCGCCGCCGTCCGTGGCGACGACGACCCAGCAGCGACCGCCGCGCACGCGCTCGACGTGGCGCTCGGCCACCGCGGCGACGGCGGCGCGGTCGTCGGCGGCGGTCAGGTCGCGAGACAGTTCGTAGAGCGCCAGGCTGCGTCGCTCGCGCGCCTCGGTGGCGATCGTCTCGCTGCGCAGTCGCGAGGTGAGCGTCGCGACGACCAGGCCGACGGCCAGCATCGTCAGGAACGTCGGTAGGTAGGCGAGGTCGGCGAGGACGAACGAGTTGTAGTGGGGGACGAAGAAGTAGACGAACGACGCGACGGCGACGAACGCGGCGAGCACCGACGGACCCTTGCCCAGGCGCGCGGCGACGACGACCACCGCCAGCAGGAAGACCATCGCGAGGTTGGCGAGGTCGACGAGGCCGAACAGCAGGAAGCCGGCGCACGTCGCAGCGGCGATGACGCACACCGCCTGCAGGTAGGGCGCGCGCGGCGCGTGGGACCGCTCGAGCCAACGGCCGAGCGGCGAGGCGGCGCCGCTCGGCGTGGCCTTCGCGCGCAGCGGGGCGTCGGACGGTGCGGTCACCCGGTCAGCATGGGCTGCGCATGCCGCTTCGACAACGCGCGCCGGGATGGATCGTCAACGCGGCATCAAGGCGTCGGCGCGC
>JBEITC010000528.1:0-2616 GCA_040375075.1 Planctomycetota bacterium
CCAGGGCCAGGGCGACGGCGAGTCGACGAGCCCGCTCGCCCCGCGCAAACCCCACTTCGCGCCGCGCGCCAAGCGCATCATCTTCCTGTGCATGGCGGGCGCCCCGAGCCATGTCGACACCTTCGACCACAAGCCCGAGCTCACGCTCAACGACGGCACCGTCTACCGCGGCAACTCGAAGCTCCTCGGCAGCCCGTGGAAGTTCCGCCAGAGCGGCAAGTCGGGCCTGTGGATCAGCGACCTCTTCCCCAACCTGCAGAAGCAGGCCGACGAGCTCTGCCTGCTGCGCGGCATGAAGGCCGAGATCCCCGCGCACGCGCAGGCGTCGATCCAGCTGCACACGGGCTCGTTCCAGTTCGTGCGTCCGTCGATGGGCGCGTGGGCGCTGTACGGCCTCGGCACCGAGAACGAGAACCTCCCCGGCTTCATCGCCATCAATCCGCGCGGCGACAACGGCGGCTCGCAGCTCTACGGCAGCGGGTTCCTGCCCGCGGCGTACCAGGCGACCCCGGTGCGGCTGGGCAACGGCCGCAACGCCGGCTCCGGCGACGCGATCCCGCACATCGACAACGAGCGCCTCGGCAACGCCATGCAGCGAGAGCAGCTCGACCTGGTGCAGCGCCTCAACCGCGAGCGCCTCAAGCGCGAGAAGGACGACGCGCAGCTCGAGGGCGTGATCGAGAGCTACGAGCTGGCGTTCCGCATGCAGGCCGAGGTGCCGGACCTGGTCGACTTCTCCGACGAGAAGAAGGAGACGCTCGAGATGTACGGCGTGGGCGAGCAGCCCACCGACAACTTCGCGCGCCAGTGCCTGCTCGCGCGCCGCTTCGCCGAGAAGGGCGTGCGCTTCATCGAGGTCAGCCACGGCGGCTGGGACACCCACCGCAACCTCCGCGACGAGATGGCCAAGCAGTGCGGCGAGATCGACAAGCCGATCGCTGCGCTGCTCGCCGACCTCAGGCAGCGCGGCATGCTCGACGACACGCTGGTCCTCTGGGGCGGCGAGTTCGGCCGCACGCCGTACGCGCAGAACGGCGACGGCCGCGACCACAACGCCAAGGGCTTCACCATGTGGATGGCCGGCGGCGGCGTCAAGGGCGGCCTCTCCCACGGCTCGACCGACGACATCGGCGCCGAGGCCGTCGACGGCGTCATGGACATCCACGACTGGCACGCGACGGTGCTGCACCTCGGCGGCCTCGACCACGAGCGCCTGACCTACCGGCACGCCGGCCGCAACTTCCGCCTCACCGATGTGAAGGGCAAGGTCAACACGGCGATCATGCGCGCCTGACGGGCGCCCGCGCGCGGAGCAGGCACGGGATGCGGCCGCGGGCCTGCGCGCGCTTGTGCGCACGCCCCGAAACAGCGACACTCCGCCCATGAGCTTCGACGAAGACGAATGGACGGTCATCACCAAGGACTCGAACGGCAACGCCCTCAAGGACGGCGACTCGGTCGTGGTGATCAAGGACCTCGATGTGAAGGGCGCCAAGACCACGATCAAGCGCGGCACGACCTACAAGGGCATCCGCACCACCTCCAGCGCCGAGGAGATCGAGGTGCGCGAAGGCAAGCAGGTGTGGGTGCTCAAGACCTGCTTCGTGAAGAAGGGCTGACGCGCCATGTCGACGCTCGCCGGACTCACGCCTGAACTCGACGCCGCCGTGCGCAACGAACTGCGCGAGGGCGAGGAACTGTGGTACGCGGGCATGCCGTCGCCGTCGCGCATGGGCCGCAAGATGTGGCCGATCGCCCTGTTCGGCCTCTTCTTCGGCGGCTTCGCGGCGTTCTGGATGACGATGGCGGCGGCCGGCGCCTGGTTCGGCGGCATGCAGTCGTCGGACGACGCCGGCTCGAAGGTCGCCGTCGGCGTGTTCATGCTGTTCCCCCTGTTCGGACTGCCGTTCCTGCTGGTGGGACTGGCGATGATCTCGTCACCCTTCTGGGTCGGCCGCAAGGCGCGGCGCACCGCGTGCTGCGTGACCAACCAGCGCGCGATGCAGGTCGCGTGCGGCCGCTCCGTCAAGGTCCAGTCGTGGAGCGCGCAGGATCTCGACGGGATCTCCAAGACGCTCCACCCCGACGGGACGGGCAGCCTGATGTTCGCGTCGTCGCTGGTCCATCGCGCCAAGGGCGGCGTCCGCGAGGTCGCGCAGGGTTTCTACGGCGTCCCCGATCCGCGCGGCTGCGAGGAAGCGCTGCTCGCGCTCAAAGCGACTTCTCGCAGCGCTTCCGACCCGCGAACAGAAGCCTGACCTCGGGGTCGACCACCAGCTTCGCGGGCTTGAACGCCGACTGAATCACGACCGGCACGCTGCCGCCCGCGGCCACGCGCACGACCGTGTCCTCGAACTGCGTCGCGTTCTCGCCCAGCGCGCGCACGGTCACATCCACCGTGCCCTTGCCCGTGTTGCGAAGCTCCGCACTGGTGGTGAACGCGCCCTCGGAACCGTCGACGTCGGCATCGGCGATGTCGAGCTCCGGCAGCGTGGTCCCGTAGATCCACTGGTCGACGAAGAGGCCGAACGCGACCTCGTCGGGCGCGAACGGCCGCAGGCTCTCGACCATGTCCTCGATGAGCGGGAAATCGAGGCCTTCCGGCGTCTCGACGCC
>JBEITC010000439.1:0-3502 GCA_040375075.1 Planctomycetota bacterium
CCGCGCCCGCGATGCGCGAACGGATCCTCGGCGAGCCCGGCAAGGAAGCGCAGGCCGGCTACCTGTGCCTCGGCCTCGCGTTGATGCGGGACCGCGGCTCGATCGAGTGCCTGCGCACGACGATGGCCGGCGCGACGCGCCGTCCGACGGTGCTGCAACAAGCGGCCATGGCGCTGGGCATGCTCGGCGACAAGACCGCGGCGCGCGAACTGACCGAGCGCCTCATGACCGACGGCCAGAACCTGGCGACCTTCGCGGCGCTGGCGATGGCGATCGGCCGCATCGGCGACCGCTCGTCGGTCGGCCCCCTGCTCGGCGTGCTCGGCGACCGTGGCCGGGCCGACCTGCCGCGGGCCTTCGCCGCCGCCGCGCTCGGCGGCGTCGTCGACGCGCGCGACGTGCCGTGGTCCTTCCGGATCTCGGAAGGCGTCAACTACCGCGCCGCCGTCGAGACGCTGACCAACCAGAGTGCGGGCGTGCTCGACATCCTTTGAGCGGAGGATCGGCGAGGGGCGTCGTCGTACGGTTGCGACCATGCGACTCCTGGCTCCGTGCGTCGCGTCGCTGCTGACGCTGTCCCTCGCCGCCCAAGACGACCATGCCGCGCGCTGGCGCATCGGCCTGGGCCTCGGCGCTGGCACGCTGGACTTCAACGACGACCTGCCGACGAACGGCGACTCCAACGCCGCCGGCGCCTTCCGGCTCGGCTTCGAAGGCACGAGCAGCCGCGGCTTCGGCGGCGGCCTGCGCGTCGAGAGCTTCGCCGCGGAGGACCTCGAGTTCGGCGGTTCGACGAACGACTTCGACGTCGGCTTCGCGTCGATGTTCGGCCACTTCACCTACCGCGTGCAGAGCCACCGCTTCGCCATGCCCGTGCGCATCGGCCCGATGGTCCATGTGCTCACCAAGGACGACACGACCAGCGTCGTCGACGACACCCAGACGCACAGCACCTTCGGCGTGATGACCGAGATCGCGCCGGAGTTCACCCTGGCGCGCCGCGGCAGCACGACGTGGACGCTCTACGGCGAGCTGGGCCTCGGCGCCGGCGGCACGCTGGTGGAGCGCGACGACGTCGACGACGAGTGGGACTCGTCGTCGGTGTTCACGGGGCTGGAGCTGGGCACCCGCGTCTACCTCGGCGCCTGCGAGCTCAGCCTCGCCTACGTCGGCCGCTGGCAGTCGATGGACGAGAGCGATCCGGGCGACCTCGGCGGGCCGCGCCAGCCGGGCTACGACGCCAGCTTCCACGGCGCCCTGCTCGGCTTCGCCGTGGTGTTCTGATCGCCCGCCGCGCATCCTCTCCGCCACCAACCCAAGGAACGACCATGCGACTCCGTCTGCTCGCGATCGCCGCGCTGCTCGCGCTCCCCCTCGCCGCCCAGGACGACTCCGCCGCGCGCTGGCGCATCGGGCTGGGGCTCGGCGGCGGCACGCTCGACTTCGACGCCGACGGCGGCTTCGGCGACGCCGGTGACGCCGGCGCGTTCCGCCTCGGCTTCGAAGGCACCAGCCGCCGCGGCTTCGGCGGCGGCCTCCGCATCGAGAGCTTCGCGGGCTCCGATCTCCGTCCCGGCGGCGGCGCGGACGACTACGACGTCGGCTTCGGCTCGCTGTTCGGCCACTTCACCTACCGGCTGCAGCAACACCGGTTCGCGATGCCGATCCGCTTCGGCCTGCTGGCCAACGCGCTGACGCTCGACAACACCACGACGTCGGTGAGCGACGAGACGAGCTTCAGCACGGTCGGCCTGCTCGCCGAGATCGCGCCGGAGTTCACGCTCGTGCGCGGCGCGAGTTCGGCGTGGACCCTGTACGGCGAGTTCGGCCTCGGCGGCGGCTCCACCATGATCGAGGCAGACGGCACCTCCGAGGACTGGGACTCCACGACGACGATGAGCGGCGTCGAACTCGGGTCCCGCGTCTACCTCGGGGCCTGCGAACTCAGCGTCGCCTACGTCGGTCGTTGGCAGTCGATGGACCAGACCGATCCGGGCGATCTCGGCGGCCCGAGCCTGCCGGGCTACGACGCCAGCTTCCACGGCGTCATGTTCGGCGTCGCCGTCGTGTTCTGACCGCTCACCCCGCGTCGCCGCGGAAGTCGAAGTCGCCGACGCCGCCGTCGGCGCGCTCGCGGGCGACGCCGGTGGCGAAGCGCGCCACCAACTCCGCCGCCAACTGCTGCTCGTCGCAGTGCGGTTCGACGTCGCCCGGCGCGCTCTGCCATTGCTCCAGCGCGCCGCGCACGGCGGCGGCGAGCACGAACGCCGTCGTCGCGGCGTCGTCGACGCCGAGCGTGCCATCGCGCACGCCGAGCACCAGCAGTTCGCGCAAGTTGGCGCGCAACCACCGCAGTTCCTGCCGTTCGTCCTCGCGCAGCCGGGCGGTCAAGCCGCCGCGCAGTTCGGTCGCCAGCACGCGCAAGAGGTGGGATGCCGCCGGCTCGCGGAAGTGGAAGCGCAGGTAGCCGGCGAGGACCGCGCGCAGGGCGGTGGCGGCGCCGCCGCCGCCCGCCGCCTGCACCTGCAGCAACCGTCGGCGCTTGTCGCGCCAGTGGTCGAGCACGGCGTAGAAGAGCTCTTCCTTGCCGGCGAAGTGGCAGTAGACGGCGCCCTTGGTCGCGCCCGCGCGCGCGCCGATGCCGTCCAGCGAGGCGCCGCGGTAGCCGTGCGAGGCGAACTCGACCGTCGCGGCCTCGATCAGGCGGCTCCGCAGCTGCGGGTCGGGGCGGCGCGGCATCGGCCGACGCTCAGCGGCCGGTGTAGAACTGCTCGCGCAGCGACTTCGGCAGGTAGAAGTCGACCAGGAAGGGGTTCCAGGCCCGCTCCTCCTGCGCGAAGCGGTCCATCTCCGAGTACGTGACCGTGAGGTCGAGCATGTCGTCCTGCAGGTCGACCGGCAGGACGCGCAGGCCGACGCGTTCCTCGAACGGCACGATCGGCACGATGCTGCCGTCGCCTTCCTCGACGCGCAGCACGATCGAGCGCGCGCGCCGCATGACGTAGATGCGGTTCTCCTCGCTGCGCTTGAACAGCGGCACGACGTGGATCGCGAACACCTCGGACTTGGTCGTCAGCGCCGACTGGAACTCCGTCTTGGCGTCGGCGTCGGCGAAGCCCTTCCACTCCTCGACCTTGTCGAGGTCGGCGATGGTCTCGAACACCTTCAGCTTCTTCTCGGCGCCGAGCTGCATGTCGCCGAAGTCGGTCACCTCGGTCCCGCCGGTCTGCTCCTCGGCGGCGGTCATGGCCTCTTCGTCGATCTCGTTGCGGTACTTCAGGATGCCGTCGATGACGCGGTCGGGGACGCGCTCGGCGGAGAACAGCGAGCGCAGCACGGGACGCGTCGCGGTGTTGACGTTGATCAGGATGCCGAGGCCCTCGGGCGTCGGCGTCTGCGCGCCGCCAGCACCGCCCTGGCCGCCCTCGCCGCCTTCGCCGGCACCGCCAGGCGCACCGCCCGGCGCACCGCCAGGCGCACCGCCGCCCGCCGGCGCGTTGCC
>JBEITC010000057.1:0-13037 GCA_040375075.1 Planctomycetota bacterium
CCCCGCGGGCGCGCCCCGCCGCGCCGCCCCCCCCCGGGGCGGCCTCCCCCCCCCCCCCCCCCCCCCCCTGCGGGGCCCCCGCCCCCCCCCCCCCCCCCGCGGGCGCCGGCCGCGCCGGCGCCGACGGCGCCGACCCGCGCAGCGTCACCGCGCGACTGCTCGCCGACGCCGGCGTGCCGTTCGTCATCACGACCGGCAGCAACCTCGCGTCGCTCGAACTCGTGCGCGAGGCGATGTTCGCCGCGCGCAATGGCATCTCCTCCGCCCGGGCGCTCGACGCAGTGACGATCGAGCCCGCGAAGCTCCTGGGCATCGACCAACGGACCGGCAGCCTGCAGAAGGGCAAGGACGCCGACTTCGTGGTCTGGTCCACCGATCCCCTCGACCCGGCCGCCGCGGCCGAGTCGGTCCACGTCGACGGCATCTCCGTGCAGGTCCTCCGATGAACGCCATGTCGCTCTCCGCTCCGTTCCTCCGCAGCGTCCTCCGTTGCGCCGTCGCCGCCGCGATCGCGGCCTCGCCCGCGTTCGCCCAGGACCTCGTCGCCGTCAAGGCGAGCCGCATCCTGACCGTCAGCGGCCCCGTGATCGAGGACGGCGTCGTGCTGATCCAGAACGGCCGCATCACCAAGGTCGGCAAGCAGGCCGACGTCGAGATCCCGTGGGCCGCGAAGGTCCTCGACGCGACCGGCAAGACCGTCATGCCGACGTGGGTCCTCGCCCACTCGCAGGGCGGCATGCGCAACTTCAACGAGAACATGCAGAACGTGCCGTGGCTGACGGTCGGCGACGCCGTCGACCCAGCCTCGCCGTACTTCGAGGAGTGCCTGCGCAACGGCGTCGGCGCCATCCACGTGATGCCCGGCAACCAGACGCTGCTCGCCGGCCAGGGCATGGTCGTCCGGCCGTTCGGCCGCACGGTCGAGGACATGACCATCGCCGCCAACACCGGCATGAAGATGTCGCTCGCCGCCGGCGCCAGCGGCCGCCTGCAGCAGATCCGCAAGCTGCGCCGCGCCATCGCCGACGTGCGCGAGTACCTCGCCGACTTCGATCGCCGCAAGGCCGAGTTCGACAAGGAGAAGGCCGCCGGCGCGATCCCGGCCGACAAGAAGTGGACCGAGGAGATCGACCGCACCAAGAAGGGCGCCGTCGACCTCGTGCAGAAGAAGCAGAAGGGCTGGCTCTACGTGCCGAGCTTCGCCGAGATGGACGAGGCGCTGCGCCTCGCGCAGGACCTCGACCTGCAGGTCGTGCTCGGCAGCAACATCGACGAGGGCGTCGGGCTCGTGAAGAAGCTCGGCAAGCCGGTCGTGCTCGACGACGCCATCGAGTACTTCGAGACCGACGAGGAGACGCAGAAGGAGAAGCGCTTCTGCAGCGCCAAGCTGCTCGCCGACGCCGGCGTGCCGTTCGCGCTGACGCTCGGCCAGGGCGGCCCGACGGCCTTCCCGTGGTGGCAGCTCGGCACCTGCGTCCGCCACGGCATCGCGCGCGACAAGGCCATCGAGGCGCTGACGATGGTCCCCGCCCAGCTGATCGGCATGGGCGATCAGCTCGGCTCGCTCAGCGAAGGCAAGCTCGGCAACCTGCAGATCCTGACCGGCGACCCGCTGCAGGCGACGTCGTGGGTCGAGACCGTCGTGCTCGAGGGCCAGGTGGTCTACGAGCGCAGCAAGGATCCGCGCCTGCAGTACCTGTTCGAGGCCGAGAAGGCCAAGGCCAGCAAGGCCGCGGGCCCGGACAAGAAGGAGACCGAGAAGAAGGACGGCGAGAAGAAGGACGGCGCCGAGCCGGCCAAGACCGAGCCCGCCAAGGCGGACGCCGGCAAGGCCGACGGCGGCAAGCCGGACGCGCCCAAGGCCGGCGAAGGCAACGGCCGCGAGGTCCGCTGATGCGCGCGATCCCGTTCGCCCGCCTGCTGCTGGCCGCCGCGGCGTTCGCCGCTGCCGCGCTCGCGCAGGATCCCGCCGTTCCGGCGCGCACGTTCGCCGTGCGCTGCGGCACGCTGTTGCTCGGCGACGGCAAGGCGCCGCTGCGCGATGCGTGGCTCGTCGTCGTCGACGGCAAGGTGCGCAGCGTCGGCATGGACGCGCCCGTCGCCGGCACGCCGGTCGTCGACGCCTCCGCGCGCGTCGTCATGCCCGGCATCGTCGCGGTCGACAGCGACCTCGCCAACGCCGCCGACTCGGACTACCAGTACGCGCCGGACGCGCTCGCCGTCGACCAGTTCGACTTCGAACGCAGCCAGCTCGCCGCGCTGCAGGGCGGCGTGACCACCGCCTACCTGTCGCCGGGCCGGCTGCGGCTCGTCGGCGGCCAGGGCGCCGTGGTCAAGCTCGCCGGCAGCGACCTCGTCGCGCGCGTGCTCGACGACACCGCCGCGCTGCGCGTGAACTTCGCCGAGGCCGCGCTCGACGCGCCGCGCGTGTTCGAGCCGACGGCGCACCCGACCGACGAGGACCCGCTCGAGGCCGCGCGCATCCAGACGCCGACCGCGCGCATCAGCGTGCTCGCCGAGCTGCGCGCCGCGTTCGCCGCGGCGACGGACAAGGACCTGCGGGCCGGCGGCGAAGGCCCGGCCGAGCACCGCTTCGACGAACGGCCGCTCGCCGACGTCGTGAAGGGCGCGCTGCCGCTGCGCGCCGGCGCCTTCCTCGCCACCGACATCCGCCGCGCGCTGCTGTTCCAGCAGGAGCTCGGCGTGCGCATGGTGCTCGAGGACCCGCAGGAGATCGCCGAGGTCGTCGACCTCGCCGCGGCGCAGAAGGTCGCGGCGACGTTCCGCGTGCCGGTGCGCTTTGGCCGCGCCAATCCCGGCGGCGAAGACCGGCTCGACAAGTCGCCGGAGCCGCGCGCCGACGCCGCCGCCAAGGCCGCGGCCAAGGGCCTGCTGGTCGGCCTCGCGCCGGCCCCGGGCGTGCCGATGCGCGACTACCTGATGGCGGTCGCCGTCGCCGTGCGCCACGGCCTGCCCGCCGACAAGGCGCTGCGCGCCGTCGGCGCCGACGCCGCGACGATCCTCGGCGTCGACGGCCGCGTCGGCACGCTGCAGCCCGGCAAGGACGCCGACTTCGTCGTCCTCAGCGGCGACCCGCTCGCGGTCGGCACGCTGGTCGAGCAGACCTGGGTCGACGGCGAACGCGCGTACGCGCGCAAGTCGTCGTCGACGGCGCTGGCGATCCGCGCCGGCCTGATCCACGACGGCGCCGGCCGCTCGTTCCGCAACGGCGTCGTGCTGATGCAGGACGGCCGCATCAAGGCCGTCGGCGAGGACCTCGCGATCCCGTACGGCGCGCAGGTGGTCGACCTGCCGCAAGCGGTGGTCACGCCCGGCCTGATCGACGCGTTCTCGCACCTCGGCCTCGCCGGCGAGGGCATGTTCGTGCCGCCGGGCGCGCCCAACCAGCGCGTGCACGACGCCATCGCGCACGACGACCCGATGTTCGTGCCTGCGCTGCGCGAAGGCATCACCACCGTGCTCGTCGCCGGCAAGGACGGCGGGCCGGTCAGCGGCCGCGTCGCCGCCGTGAAGACCGGCGCCGCCGACCACGCGTCGATGACCGTGCGGCCGATCGCCGGCCTGCGCATGAGCCACGACGCCATCGGCCCCGACGCGATCCGCGGCTTCGCCGAGCAGATCAACCGCGGCAAGCAGTACGTCGAGGCGTGGCGGAAGCACGAGAAGGACCTCGCCGACTGGCAGGCCGGCAAGAAGGCCGAGAGCCAGCCCGCGCCAGCGCCGCAGCCGACCGAGGACAAGCCCGAGGCCGCGCCGGTCGACCCGCTCAGCGGCGTCTGGGAGGGCGACCTCGACGTGCAGGGCCAGATCCAGCTGAAGTTCACGCTCGACCTGAAGCTCGCCGGCAACAAGGTCGAGGGCACGATCAAGATCAGCTTCGGCGGCCGCGAAGTGCCGGCCCAGCCGATCGCCGGCGGCACGTTCGAGGGCGGCAAGCTCAAGCTCGAGTTCCGCGGCATGGGCGGCTCGGCGACGCTCGAGGGCACGATCAAGGACGACGTGCTGACGTCGAAGATCACGCTCGGTCGCATGGGCGACCAGGACCTGATCGCACGCCGCATCAGCAAGTCGTCGGGCGCGCCGGCGCCCCGCCGCGCGAGCGCCAGCAAGCCTGACGAGGACGGCAAGCCGAAGGCGCCGAAGGTCGACGAAGGCCTCGAGCCGCTGCGCGCCGCCATCGAGAAGCGGGCGGCGCTGGTGGTGCGCTGCAACCGCGGCGCCGCCATCGGCGACGTGGTCGAGCTGCTGGAGAAGGAAGGCATCCCCTACGTGCTCACCGGCGTCGAGGACCTCTACGACGGCGCCGCGCCGCTCAAGGGCCGCAAGCCCGCGGTGCTCGTCGGCCCGGAGACGGTGTTCGAGGACAAGGGCGAGCTGAAGAACGTCGCGTCGATGCTGGCGGACATGGACCTGCCCGTCCTGTTCGGCAGCGGTGAGTGCAAGAACGCCAAGCTGCTGCCGCTGCACGCCGCCTACTCGGTGCGCTACGGCCTCAGCCCGGCCGACGCGCTGGCCGGCATGTCGTCGGCGACGGCGCGCGCCTTCCGCCTCGACGACCGCGTCGGCACGCTGCAGAAGGGCAAGGACGCCGACCTCGTGGCGTTCTCGGGCAATCCGTTCGAGCCGCAGAGCCGCGTGCTCGTCGTCGTGTGCAACGGGCGGATCGTCGTCGACCGCCGGGAGGACAAGCAGTGAACGCCTCGTTCCGCCTCGTCGTCGCCGCAGCGCTCGCCGCCGCGACCCTCGCCGCCCAGGACGGCGCGCCCGCCGCTCCGGCGGCCGCGCCGCAACCGCAGGCGGGCCCCAACCTGCCGGACAAGCCCTTCGAGTTGTGGCGCCCCCGCCGCCCGAAGGAGGAGAAGGACTACCAGGTGGCGAAGTGGGGCCCGCGCGGCCTGCCGAGCCCCGGCTACGCCTTCCGTGCCGCCAAGGTGCTGCCGATCACGCAAGCGCCGATCGTCGACGGCGTCGTGGTGACGAGGAACGGCCTGATCGAGGCCGTCAGTCCGGCGAAGGACGTCACCATCCCGGCCGGCTACGAGGTCGTCGACTGCGGCGACGCCGTGATCGTGCCCGGCTTCGTCGAGATGCACTGCCACATCGCGTCGGAGAGCTTCGACCTCAACGACACGGTGCACCCGACCAACCCGGAGTTCCGCACGCTCGACCTGATCAGCATGGAGCACGACCAGATCCGCGCCGCGCGCGCGGGCGGCGTCAGTGTCGCGCTGTACATCCCGGGCTCGGGCTCGAACATGGGCGGCTTCGGCACGCTGACGAAGACGTGGGCGAAGTCGCCGGAGGAGGCGCTGGTGCGCTTCCCGGGCAGCCTCAAGATCGCGCAGGCCGGCAACCCCGAGCGCGGCAGCGGCGACCTCGGCACCGACATGATGGGCATGAGCGAGGGCATCCGCATGACCCTGCTCGACGGCAAGCGCTACTGGGAACAGCACGAGGCCTGGCAGGCGGGCAAGGGCGAGAAGCCCAAGTTCGACCCGACGCTCGAGCTGCTGCGCGGCCTGTTCCGCCAGGAGTACCTCGTCTCGGTGCACACGCAGATCTACCAGGTCGTGCTGCAGACGCTGCAGATGCTGCGCCACGAGATGGGCCTGTGGACCGTCGTCGTCCACGGCGAGTTCGACGCCTACCGGCTGTCGGGCAACGCCTACGAGTCGGGCATGGCGGTCGCGGCCGGCCCGCGCAACTACCACTTCGATCGCGCGACGTCGCAGTTCCTCGGCCTGATGCAGACGTGGCACGACGGCGGCAAGTACTACGCCTGGCGCGACCCGGTGCTCGGCCTCGGCCGCGACGGCGTCGGCGTCAACACCGACTCGCCGGTCGTGCCGCAGGAGCAGCTGACGGTGCAGGCCGCCATCGGCGTGCGCCTCGGCCTGCCGCACGAGGTCGCGCTGCGCGCGCTGACGATCAACAACGCGCGCTTCGCCGGCATCGAACATCGCGTCGGCTCGCTGACCGTCGGCAAGGACGCCGACCTCGGCATCTGGAGCGGCGACCCGATCGACCCGCGCAGCGCCGTGCAGGTGATGGTGATCAACGGCCAGATCTGCTACCGCCGCGACCCGTCGCGGCCGGTCTGGTGACCGCAACCCGCCGCTGACGTGAACTCCCCCGCTGCCATCGCCTGCGCGTTGCTCGCGTTCGCCGCCGCCGCTTCGGCGCAGGCGACCGCGCACCTCGCCGCGCGCCTCGTGCCGGTCGACGCGCCGCCGATCGACGGCGGCGTGCTCGTCGAGGCGGGCGGCCGCATCGTCGCGATCGGCGCGAAGAAGGACGTGGCGATCCCGCCGGGCGCGCGCGTCGTCGACCACGGCGACGCGTGGCTGTGCCCCGGCTACGTCGACCTGCACCACCACGTCAGCAGCGGCGGCGGCGACATCAACGACATGGTGATGCCGCTCAACGCCGAGCTGCGCACGCTCGACGTGGTCAAGCCGAGCGAGGAAGCCGTGCGGCGCACGGCCGCCGGCGGCGTCACCACCACGCTGTTCATTCCCGGTTCGGGCACCAACATCAGCGGCTTCGGCGTGCTGCTGAAGATGCGCTGGGGCGGCTCGCTCGACGCGATGGTGCTGCGCCAGCCCGGCGCGATGAAGGTGGCGCAGGGCTTCAACCCCGAGCGCGGCAGCGGCGACCTCGGCGCCACGCGCATGGGCAGCAAGGAGCTGCTGATGCGCCAGCTGGAGCGCGGCCAGGCGTACGAGGCGGCGTGGCGCGCGCACCGCGAGGGCAAGGGCGACAAGCCCGCGTTCGAGCCAGCGCTCGAACAACTGCGCCAGGTCTTCGCCAAGGAAGTGCCGGTGCTGATCCACACCGCCGGCCTGCGCGACTGCATCGCCACGGCGCGCATGTTCCAGGACGTGTTCCCGGTGCAGATGGTGCTGTCGCACGGCTGCTTCGACGGCTGGCTCGCCGCCGAGTCGCTCGCGCGCCGCCAGACGCCGCTGAACCTGGGGCCGCGCATGTACCAGTTCGACCCGTACGGCCGCATGCAGGGCATGTGCCAGGCCTACTGGGACGCCGGCTGCACCGACATGAGCATCAACACCGACGCGCCGGTCGTCGCCGCCGAGGAGTTCCAACTCCAGGGCGCGATGGCCGCGCGGCTCGGGCTGCCGTGGATCGCCGCGCTGACCGCGCTGACGCTCGCCCCCGCCCGCCAGATCGGCGTCGCGGACCGCGTCGGCTCGCTGACGGTCGGCAAGGACGCCGACTTCCAGGTCGTCGACGGCGATCCGCTCGACCCGCGCCATGCGCCGCGCGAGGTCTACATCGAAGGAACCTTGGTCCACCGACTCGGAGACGTGCGATGACCCCAGTTCGAACCGCCCTCTCGGCCCTGTTGGCGCTCGCCGCCGCGACCGCCTGCCTCGCGCAGGACGCGCGGCCGATCGCGTTCACCAACGCGCGGCTCCTGCCCGTCTCCGGCCCCGCCATCGAGCGCGGCACGCTGGTCGTGCGCAACGGCAAGATCGAGGCGATCGGCGCCGATGCGGTCGCGCCGCCAGGCGCGCGCGTCGTCGATTGCGAAGGCAAGACCGTGATGCCGGGCCTCGTCAGCGCGTGGTCGCGCGCGGGCCTCGGCGGCCAGGGCCAGCCGCGCAGCGAGTCGCCGTTCGGCGGCCGGCGCGGCGGCCGCGGCGGCACGGAATTCCCGATGCCGATGAGCGGCGGCGGCACGCAGAACAAGCCGGCGACCAAGGTCGTCGACGGCCTGTACGCCAAGCAGGCGGTGTTCGGCGAACTGCTGCGCGCCGGCGTGACGTCGCTGGCGCTCACTCCCAACGGCGGCGGCTTCCCGGGCCTTGGCGCCGTGCTGCGCCCGGACGGCAAGACCGTCGACCAGCTCACCGTCGACGACGACGCGTTCGTGCAGGTCGGCATGGCCCGCGACAGCGGCACCAAGAAGCTGCTGAAGGACCTGTTCGAGAAGGCGCAGAAGGTCGTCGACGAGCGCAAGAAGCCGCCAGCGCCGCCGACGCCACCGACGCCGCCGCCGCAGCAGCCGCCGGCGGAAGCGAAGCCCGGCGACGCCAAGCAGGAGCCGCCAAAGGGCAACGAGCCGCCGAAGCCGGGCCCCAACCCGACGCCTACGCCACCTCCCACGCCCACGCCGACGCCGACGCCGACCCCCACGCCGAACCCGACGCCTGCACCCACGCCGAGCCCTGCGCCGCAGGGCCAGCAAGGCCAGCCTGCGCCGCAGCAGCCGCAGCAGGCCCCGAAGGCGCCGCCGAAGGACCCCAACCTCGAGGTGCTCGCCGACCTGCTGGAGGGCAAGCGCCGCGCGATCGTGCAGATCGACTCGGCCGCCGACCTGCTGCACTGGCAGGACGCCGTCGGCGACAAGCTGACGGTCCCGCGCGCCGTCGCCGTTGCGCGCCACGATCCGACGTCGGGCACGCTCGACGTCGCGCTCGAGCAGGTCAAGGCATGGAAGTGCCCCGTGCTGCTGCCGCCGGACCTGACGACGCTGCCGCGCTCGCGCTACCTCGTGCACCCGGCGCTGCAGTTCCACGACGCCGGCGTCGAGGTAGCGTTCGCCATCGGCGAGAGCGGTCCGGCCGTGCGCCAGCTGTTCTTCAACCTCATGCAGGTCTGCCGCTACGGCCTGCCGCAGGACGTTGCGCTCAAGGGCGTGACGCTGCTGCCGGCGAAGATCCTCGGCATCGACAAGACGACGGGCTCGCTCGAGGTCGGCAAGGACGCCGACCTGCTGGTGTTCACCGGCGATCCGATGTCGCCCGCGGGCGAACTGCACTCCGTCTGGCTGCGCGGCGTCGAGACCAAGAAGGAGCCGTGACCATGGCCACAACGACGAACCAAACCCACCGCACCATGCGTCCGCACGTCCTGATCGGCAGCGCGCTCGCGCTGCTCGCCGCGTTCGACCTTCCCGCCCAGGGCCGCGGCCGTCGCGGCCAGCGCCCAGACGGCGCGCCGCAGCCGGCGGCCGCACCGAGCGAGGCGGCGCCCGCTGCCAAGTCCGACGACAAGCCGAAGGCCTACACGGCGATCGTCGGCGGCGACGTCTACCTCGGCACCGGCCAGCGCCTCAGCGGCGCCACGGTGCTGATCGCCGACGACAAGATCGAGGCCGTCGGCCACAACCTGACGCTGCCCGAGGGCGCCACGGTGATCGACGCCAAGGGCAAGTGCGTCAGTCCCGGCTTCGTCTGCGTGCAGGGCAACGGCATGGGCGCTGGCCGCGGCGCGCCGTACGTCGACTCGGTCAACCCGTACGACCCGGAGATCAAGCAAGCCCTCGCGTCCGGCGTGACGACGTTCCTCGCCGGCGCGGTCGGCGGCGGCGGCGGCATGCCGGGCGGCAGCAACGCCGTGATCAAGCTCGCCTACGGCGACCTGCGCGGCATGGTGCTCAAGGAGGACGCCGTCGTCGGCATGAGCGCGGCGATGTCGCTCGCCGAGCGCGACAAGTTCGAGGACACGGTCAAGAAGTGCCGCGAGTACCTGACGGCGGTCGCCGAGTTCCCGGCGAAGAAGGCTGCCGACCCGCAGGCCAAGGAGCCGCAGCCGCCGCAGGGCGCCGAGAAGCTGCTGGCCGTCATCAAGGGCGAGTTGCCGCTCTGGCTCAGCGTCGGCGGCATGGCGATGAACCCGTTCGGTGGCATGACCCGCCGCGGCAACGCCAAGAACAGCGACGTCGACGGCATCCGGCAGGCCCTGGAGATCGCCAAGTTGCTCGGCCGCGGCGTCGTGCTGCAGAAGCCGACCAGCGCCTGGGTGATCCCGGACGAGATCGCCGCGACCGGCTCGATGGTCTACCTGAGCCCGCGCGACCGCCTGCCGGCCGACCCGACGGACCCGGAGACGACCGGCAGCAACCTCGCCTCGGCGGCCCTTTTGGCCAAGGCCGGCGTGCCGGTCGCGGTCACCTGTCCGGTTGGCATGTTCGGTGGCGCAGGCGTCGGCACCGGCGGCATCATGGGCCAGGATCTCAATACGCCGCACCTCGACGCGGCGTTCGCCGTCCGCGGCGGACTCGACAACCGCAAGGCCTTGCGCACCCTTACCTTGGACGCAGCCAAGATCCTCGGCGTCGACCGCCGCGTCGGCTCGCTCGAAGCGGGCAAGGACGCGGATGTCTTGATTCTCCAAGGGGATCCGCTGCACTATGCGACCTTCGTGACGACGGCCATGGTCAATGGCAAGGTCGTCTACGAGATGGCCAAAGAGCCCCTCTACAAGCACCTCGCGCGGTGACCGGGACTTGGCTGCGGCAGGGTGGAGGCTTACGCCCCGCTCCCGTGGCGTCCCCTAGCCCCATACGGATTGGCAAAGCATGAGCGTCGAAACCCTCAAGGAACTGGATGACTTCTTCCGCAGCATGCGGCAGTCGTTCAACAGCCGCGACCTCAAGACCTTCCGTTCGCACTTCTGGACCGACAAGCGCTTCCAGAACCTCGACGCATCCGGCCGCCGCGACCGCGGTTGGGGCGCTTTCGAAGAGGTGCTCGACCAGGAGTTCCGCTACATCGACACGGTCAAGCTGGAGCTCAAGGACCTCGACTTCCAGGTCTTCGACGACCAGTTCGCCACGGTGATCGGCGGCTGGAAGCTGTCCCAGGTCGACCCCGAGGGCCGCAACCACGACCAGACGGGGCGGTGCACCTTCTCGCTCTGCCGGCTGAGCGACGATTGGAAGATCGTGGCGCAGCACTACTCGCAGCACACCGAAGAAGGCGCCGAGACGGCGTGAGGCGCTCGGTCGGCGCCGCTTGCCGAACGGCGGCATGATGGCGGCCTGACGGCGGAAAGGTCCGAGACCGACCTCGGCAGTCCCCAGCACCGTCGGTAGAGTGTTCGCCCCCAAGGCCCCACCGACCGCATGGCCACCCCCGCGCCCTCCGCTTCCCATCCGGCCCCGGCGACCGCGCCGGCGGGCGCCCAGCCCCAGCCGTTCCAGCCTACGCACAAGATCCGGCTGGTGACGGCGACCAGCCTGTTCGACGGCCACGACGCCTCGATCCACATCTTCCGCCGCATCGCGCAGGCGACCGGCGCGGAGGTCGTGCACCTCGGCCACAACCGCTCGGTGCGCGAGATCGTCGACGCGGCGATCCAGGAGGACGCCCAGGGCATCGCGGTGACCTCCTACCAGGGCGGCCACAACGAGTTCTTCCGCTACATGCACGACATGCTGCGGGAGCGTGGCGCTGGCCACGTGCGCATCTTCGGCGGCGGCGGCGGCGTGATCCTGCCCGAGGAGATCGCAGCGCTGCAGGCCTACGGCATCGCCCGGGTCTACTCGCCCGACGACGGCCGCGCGCTCGGCCTGCAGGGCATGATCGACGACATGCTCGGCCGGTGCGACTTCGCCACCGTGCGCGCCGACGAGGCCCTGCCGGCGTTCGGCGCCGATGACCACCGCGCGCTCGCCAAGGCGATCACGCTGATCGAGAACCATCCGGACAAGCACCGCGAGACGGTGCAGAAGCGCCTCGCGGCGGCCACCTACGTGCCGCCCGTGCTCGGCATCACCGGCACCGGCGGCGCAGGCAAGAGCTCGTTGATCGACGAGCTGCTGCGCCGCTTCCTGCTCGACTTCCCGGCGATGCGCATCGCCGTGCTGTGCGTCGACCCGACGCGCAAGAAGACCGGCGGCGCGCTGCTCGGCGACCGCATCCGCATGAACAGCGCCTCGGAGCCGCGCGTGTTCGTGCGCTCGATGGCGACCCGCCGCGCCAACCTCGCGCTGTCGGAGAGCGTGCGCGACGCGCTGTCGGCGCTGAAGTGCGCCGGCTTCGACCTGATCCTGCTGGAGAGCAGCGGCATCGGCCAGAGCGACACCGAGATCGTCGAGCACGCCGACGTGTCGCTGTATGTCATGACTCCCGAGTTCGGCGCGCAGAGCCAGCTCGAGAAGATCGACATGCTCGACTACGCGGACCTCGTGGCGATCAACAAGTTCGATCGCCGCGGCGCCCGCGACGCCCTGCGGGACGTCAAGAAGCAGTTCCAGCGCAACAAGAAGGCGTGGGACAAGGCACCGGACGATATGCCGGTGTACGGCACGATGGCGGCGACCTTCGCCGACCCGGGCGCCAACCGCTTCTACAAGGCGGTGGCGAAGGCGCTCGACGGCAAGCGCCCGGGGCGCTTCACGAGCGCGCTGCCGCTCGCCGAAGGCGAGCCCGAGACCGCGCACGTGATCCCCGGCGACCGCGTGCGCTACCTCGCCGAGATCGTCGAGCACAACCGCCGCTACAACCGCTGGTCGCAGGAGCAGGCCGACCTCGCCGAGCGCGCCTACGCGCTGCGCACGGCCGCCGACGCGCTGCCGGCGACGGCGGCTGCCGCCAAGGCGACGCTGCTCGAGGAAGTCGCCAAGGCCGCGGCGGCGCTGGCCCCCGAGAGCCGCGACCTGCTCGCCGGCTTCGCCGAACTGACGAGCAGCTACCAGGGCGAGCACTACGTCTTCAAGGTGCGCGACCGCGAGGTCCGCGTGCAGAACCACGTCACCTCGCTGTCCGGGCTGCAGATCCCCAAGGTCGCGCTGCCGCGCTTCCGCGGCGACGGCGATCGCCTGCGCTGGCTGCTGCAGGAGAACGTGCCCGGTCGCTTCCCGTTCGCGGCGGGCGTCTACCCGTTCAAGCGCACGGCCGAGGACCCGACGCGCATGTTCGCCGGCGAGGGCGGCCCGGAGCGCACCAACAAGCGCTTCCACTACCTGTCGTCGGGCCAGCCGTACAAGCGGCTGTCGACCGCGTTCGACAGCGTGACGCTGTACGGCGAGGACCCGGCGCGGCGGCCGGACATCCTCGGCAAGGTCGGCAACGCCGGCGTGTCGATCTGCACGCTCGACGACGCCAAGCGCCTGT
Source organism: Planctomycetota bacterium (assembly GCA_040375075.1). Classification (GTDB taxonomy): domain Bacteria; phylum Planctomycetota; class UBA1135; order UBA1135; family UBA2386; genus UBA2386. The sequence continues at coordinate 12,885 of JBEITC010000057.1, forward strand.
ACTCGGGCTTCGACCTGTGCGACCCGGTGACGTCGGTGTCGATGACGATCAACGGCCCAGCGCCGATGCTGCTTGCGTTCTTCCTCAACGCGGCCGTCGACCAGCAGTGCGAACGCTGGCTCGCGCAGAACGGCAAGCTCGCCGAGGCCGAGG
>JBEITC010000450.1:0-3382 GCA_040375075.1 Planctomycetota bacterium
CCCAACTCGTCCCGCCCATCGCCGCGGCCACCGCCCCCATCCCTTCCCAGGCCTTCAACGCCATCCGTCGCCGCGGTTGGCATCGCCGCTGCGCCGGCCGCGCCTCTACGGCCGCGGCAGGGCGCGACCGTGCTCGCTCTCGCTGCTGAGCGGCAGCGCGACGTTGCGCGCGAGGCTCTCGAGGAACTTCACGCGGCCGGTCGCGACGTCGTACATCGCGCCGACGATGCCGACCTTGCCTTCCTTGAGCAGGGCCATCAGCGTCGGGCTGTCGCGCTCGATCTGCAGCATGGTGTTGTGCACGTTGATCGCGGCGACGCCGTCGACGAAGGACGCGTTCTTGCCGGTGCGGTCGCCCTTGGTCACGGTCTCCATGCGCACGGCGGCGCTGATGGCGTCCGTGATGGAACCGAGGTTGGTCATGCCGGTCGCGGCGACGGCGTCGATGCCCTGGTGGACGAAGTCGCAGGTCGCCTTGACCGCGCCGCAGCGCGTGTGGCCGAGCACGACGATGAGCTTCGCGCCCGCCGCCTTGCAGGCGAACTCCATGCTGCCGAGCGCCTTGGCGTCGCAGACGTTGCCGGCGAGGCGGCAGACGAAGATGTCGCCGATGCCGAGGTCGAACAGCAGCTCGGCCGGGGCGCGCGAGTCGATGCAGCCGAGCACGAGGGCCATCGGGTGCTGCGCCGCGGCGGTGCCGTCGATCTGGCGCGCGAGGTCGCGGTGCAGGCGGCGACCCTCGAGGAAGCGCGCGTTGCCTTCCTGCAGCAGGTTGAGCACGCGCTGCGGCGACAGCGACTCCTGCACTTCGCGCGAGGCGTAGTCGACGTACTGGATGACGTCGCGCAGCTTGTAGCGCTCCTGGAAGCCCATCAGGCTGACCTTGACGCCGCGGGCTGGCCCTTCCTCGTCGGCGAAGTCGCGGATCACCGACAGGATGTCCGGATCGACGTAGTCGGTCGCGCGCGCGTCGATCGCCACCTGCTCGCCGGCCTTGCAGCGCGACAGCAGCGTCGCGAGGCGCGCGCGGCTGAGGAAGCTGACCTGGCTGCCGAGCACGAAGCGCTGCACCGGGCCGCCGATGTGGTCCTCGCGGACGACCTCGAAGCCGCCGCGCATGTTGCGCGCGAACACGAACGAGAGGCTCACCGTCAGGCCGATCAGCACGCCGACCAGCAGATCGGTGAGCAGGATCGCCCACACCGTCGCGATGAACGGCACGAACTGCAGCATGCCCGCGCGCCACTTGGCGACGAACAACGCCGGCGACGCCAGCTTGAAGCCGGTGACGATCAGCACCGCCGCCAGCGCCGCCAGCGGGATGTGGTTCATCAGGCCGCCGAGGAACAGCACGGCGATGGCGAGCAGCACGGAGTGCCCGATGACCGAGACGCGCGTGCGGCCGCCGGCGTTGATGTTGACCGAGCTGCGCACGATCACCGACGTGACGGGCAGGCCGCCGATCAGGCCCGAGAGCGTGTTGCCGACGCCCTGCGCGACGAGCTCGCGGTTGGGGTCCGCGGCGCGGTGCAGCGGGTCGAGCTTCATCGTCGCCTCGAGGTTCAGCAGCGTCTCGAGCGAGGCGACGGCCGCGAGCGTCACCGCGGCGAGCAGCACCGCCGGCTCGAACATGCGGCCGAAGTCGGGCCTCGTCATCAGCGACAGCACGCCGCCTTCGCCCATCGCCGGGATCTGCACCATGTGCGACGTGGCGATCGCCCACGACGAGGCGGTGGCGGTCAACAGCTCGCTGATGCCGACGCCTACCAGCACGGCGGCCAGCGGCCCCGGCACCGGCGACTTCTTCAGCTTGGTCCTCTCCCACAAGATCAGCGTCGCGAGCGCCGCGAAGCCGACCAGCATGGCGCCGGGCAGCGGATCGGAGACGGCCTTCCAGATCTCGGTGAAGGTGTTGTCGCCGTCGACCTGGACGAACGACTCGTCGCCTTCGGGGTCGGTGTCGTCGCCGAGCAGGTGCGGCAGCTGCTTGAGGATCAACAGCAGGCCGATCGCCGCGAGCAGGCCCTTGATGACGTTGTTCGGGACGAAGTTGGCGATGCCGCCGCCGCGCAGCATGCCGAGGCCGAGTTGCATCAGCCCGGAGAGCACCACGGCGCCGAGGAAGGCCTCGAAGCTGCCGAGGCCTTGGATCTGCGCCATCACCACCGCCGCGAGGCCGGCAGCCGGGCCCGAGACGCTGACCTGCGAGCCGCTGAGCGCGCCGACCACGATGCCGCCGACGATGCCGGCGATGAGGCCCGCCATCATCGGCGCGCCGGAGGCCATGGCGATGCCGAGGCACAGCGGCAGGGCGACCAGGAAGACGACCAGGGCAGCGGTGAGTTCGCGGCCGATCGGGAACTTGGGCGAAGAAGAGACGGGGGGCGGCGTCGCGGTCGTCATGGGCACGGCTCGTGGCGTCGAAGCCAAGCGGCGAGACTAGGTCGGATTGCCCGGCCTCAAAAGGGTGTCAAGAGAACTTCTTTGCGGCTCAGCGACCGTAGCGCAGCGTCCACAGCCCCGCCCCCTCCGCCGGGTCCACGACGACGACGTGCAGGGCGTCGTACTCGCCCTCGCCGAACGCCAGCGGTTCGGCGACACCAAGCGCCGCCGCCAGTTGCGGCAGGGTATTGGAGTGGCCGCAGACCACCACCGTGCCGCCGGCGCACGCCCGCACCGCCGCCGCCAGCGCATCGAGGTCCTTCGCGTCGATCGCCTGCGCCGTGAGCCCCTTGGTCGCGCACAGCGGCGCGACGGTGTCCTTCGTGCGCGCGAACTGGCTGGCGAACACCGCCGTGACCGGCAGGTCGGCGAGCGCGCGCGCGAGGTCCTTGGCGCGCGCGTGACCCGCCTCGCTCAGGGCCGCGTCCGTGCTCTGGTCGACCTTCTCGGCATGGCGCACGAGCACGACGGTCGTGCGCGCGAGCGGCAGGCCGCCCTGCAGCGCGCGGATGCGCTTCACCACGCCGGCGGCGAGGTCGTTGGGCACCGGGATGGTCAGGTTGTACTGGCGCAGGACCCAACGGCCGTCGCGCCGGACCAGCACGCCGCTGCCGCGGCACTCGCCGTAGCTGGCGTTGTCGAGCGCTTCGTCGAACCACGCGACGTCGCCGCCTTGCGCCACTTCGACGGCGCGCGCGATGGTCACGTACGTCCACGCCGACGCGCGCTGGAAGTACGGCATCGCGAAGCGACGGAACGCCGCGCCGGTCCAACGCTCCGTGCCGTCGGTGCCCAAGAACACCGCGTCGTCGGGCAGCAGCGCGAAGTAGCGATCTTCGTCGGCGTTGGCGGCGGCGTCGTGGAAGTCGTCGAGCGCGCGCGCGACGGCGCCGGCGGCGCCGGGCAGGCTGCGCTCGCCGTGCAGGGCCTGCAGCCGTTC
>JBEITC010000538.1:0-2521 GCA_040375075.1 Planctomycetota bacterium
CGCCGTGCGGCGCGCCGTCGACGAACGGCACGAACGCGCGCACGACGCCGTTGCGATGCCGCGTGACCCACGCGCCCTGGCGCACGCCATCGCGCGCCGCGCCTTCGCGCCGCAGCCTGCCGTCCGGCCAGCGCTCTTGCTGCAACTCGACGCCATCCGGCAGCGGGTAGACGCAGCGGCTCGCGGCGCCGCTCGCGTCCCAGCGCGTCCACTCGCCGACCGGCAGGTCGCGCCAGTAGCTGCCGCGCGCCGTCGGCTTGCCGGCGACGTCGAACGACTCCCACAGCAGGGCGCGCTGGCCGTCGACGAAGCAGCCGCGGTGCGCGATCGCGCCGTTGTCGTGGCAATGCAGCCACGGCCCGTGCTCGCGGCCGCCGACGTAGTCGCCGCGGCACTGCAGCGCGCCGTTGGCATGGCGGAACTCCCAAGCTCCGACCTGGCGCTCGCCCTCGTAGCGGCCGCGCATGCGCAGCGCGCCGTTCTCGTGCCAATGCGTCCACTCGCCATCGCGCGCGTCGTTGCGGTAGCTGCCCGCGGCGCTGCGCACGCCGTTCTGGAAGAACGACTCGTAGGCGCCGTCCTGTGCGCCGTCGACCAGCGTCGCGCTCCGCGCCACCGACCCGTCCGGGTGGCGCGTCTCGTGCACGGCCGGGCCGCCGGCGCACGCCGCCAGCCACGCCATCGCGCTGATCGCGCACGCCGCCGTCCGTATGCTCGCGCGCATGCCCGCCATCTCGTCTCGCGTCGCCTGCGTCATGGCCGCCATGGTGCTCGGTCCGTCGTGCGTTCTCCACCGCGATCGTGCGGTCACCGTCGATGCCGACGCGTCGGTCGGCTCGTCGTACGTCTTCCGCGGCCAGACCATGGTCGATGGCCCGGTGGCGCAGGGCAACGCGCGCGTCGGCGTGCCGCTCGCGGTCGGCGGCGCCGTGCAGATCGCCGGCTTCGCCAACGTCGACCTGACCAACGACGTCGGCGGCGGCTGGTTCGACGACGGCCACGCCGGCGAGTTCACCGAGTACGACGGCATCGCCGCGTACGCCTTCGACGCCGGCCCGCTGACCGTCGAGGCCGGCGCGCAGTACTACGGTTGGCCCAACGCGTCGGACTTCCCGTTCCAGCCGTTCCCGACCACGACGCAGGCGTTCGTGCGCGTCGGCGCGGACGTCGCCGGCTTCGCGCCGTCGGTCACCGTCTTCCGCGACGTCGACGAAGTGAACGGCGCCGACTACGCGCAGGCGGCGCTGGCGCGCGAGGTGCCGCTCGCCAAGGCGCTGCGGCTCGAGCTCGGCGGCTCGCTCGGCTGGTCGGATGCGACGCACTCGCTGTGGCTCTACCGCCGCGAGACCGACGGCTTCAGCGATCTCGCCGGGCGCGCGCACGTGGCCTGGGACGCGCGCGACTGGCTGACGGTGCGAATCGGCGCGCACGCCAGCACGATCCTCGACGACACCATGCGCGGCTGGTTCGACGGCACGGCGAACGATGCCGACGTCGTCTGGTTCACGCTCGGCGTCGCGGTCGCGTTCTAGTCGGCAGCGGAGCGCGACGCGGCCCGTGGGCCGCCTCGGCGCGGCGGATGCCAGCGATCCCGCGTGTCCTTGCGGCGGATGGACGCGCGCGCGCCGCCGCCGCCGCATCCGCTCACTGCAGCACGAACCCCGAGAAGCAGGCGACGCCGCGCTCCGCCGCGAGCGTCGCGCGGCCAGGCCGCGTGCCTTCCTCGAGCAGCGCGGGCGGCACGAGCACGTCCTTGCGGTCGAAGCGGCAGGCGAGCGCGCCGTCGCGCCAGCCCACGGCGATCGCCAGCGGGTTGGCTTCGTCGAACGCGCGCGTCGTCGTCGCCAGCTCCTTGTCGTCGCGCCACGCGCCGTCGTCGCCGCGCGTCTGCCAGACGACGCGCGCGCGGAACTGCGCGCCGTCGGCGTCGGCGGGCGCCAGGTCGAACGCGCCGCGGCGCGCGCCGCCGACCTCGACGGCGACGAGCACCCGGTCGATCGGCGCGCGCGGTCGCTGCAGCGATTCGTAGCGGAAGCGCGGCTCGACGAAGCCCGCGAGCGCGAAGTCGCCGCGCGGCAGCGGCAGCCACGCCTCGGTCGCCGCGTCCGTCGCGTTGACCGCCACGCCGCCGCCTTCGGCGAGGCCCCAGCGGCTCGCGTCGGCGACGCGCCATTCCGGCATCGGCGCCGCTTCGTCGCGCGTGAACAGTTGGCGGCTCGCGGCGGGCGGCTCGCTGCTCGTGGGATCGATCTCGAGCGCGACGCGCACGACGCGGCGCACCCGTTCGCCACCGGCCGTGCACGAGGCGACGAACGCCACCGTCGCCGGCGCGACGCCGTGCGGCACGACGAACTCGAGCGTCGGCGTGGTCGGTTCGATCGCGGCCAGCACGCGCGGTCCGGCGATCTGTCGCCACCGCCAATCGCTCGCCGCCGGATCGCTGCACGCCGCCGCGAGCGCGAGCTGCTGGCCTTCGCGCGCGTTCGCCGGCGCGCCGACCGTCACCGTCGGCGCGACCGGC
>JBEITC010000084.1:0-10767 GCA_040375075.1 Planctomycetota bacterium
CGTCGGCGACGCCGGCGGCGTTCGCGCGCAGCGCCTCCAGCGCGCTGGCCAGCGTGTTGCCGCCGCCGATCGCGACCAGCTGCACGTCGTCGAACCACGCCGTGCCGCGCGCGGCGCCGTAGCCGCCGAACAGGCAGTGCACGACGAGTTCGCTCTCGCCGCCGGCGTCGAACTCGGCCGACACCTCGGTCCAGTCGCTGGTGCCCTTCACGCCGGCGGTGCGCACGCCGCCGTGCACGTTGAGCATCACGCCGTCGCCGCGCGCGGTCTCGACGCCGTCGGTCTTGATCCAGCCGCTCAGTCGATAGCGCTTGCCGGCCTGCACGCGCACCGTCGCGGCGACGCCGGAGTCGGTGTTGCGTTCGGACGCGACCTGCAGGCAGGCGGTGCCGCTGCGGCCAGCGCCCTCGGCCCGGCGCGCGACGACGTCGCGCGAACCGCCGTAGGTGCGCAGGTCGCGCCAGCCGTCGACGCTCTGCGGCGCGTCGGCCGCGGCGGCTTCGAGGCCGGGGTTGGGCAGCACGTTGACCGGCGCCTGCACGGCGGCGGGCTTCATGCCGGCGGCGTCGGCGGCGGCGACGACGGTCGCGGCGTGGCGGCGCGCGGCGATGCGCCACGCGTCGCCGAGCGCTTGGTCGCCGAAGATCGCGTCTTCCTGCGCGACGCCGGTGCGCAGGATCGCCGCGCCGATCGCCGGATCGGCGGCGCACTGCGACAGCCGCACCAGCAGCTCGGCGAGCGCGCGGCCCTGCAGCGGCAGCGGCCCGTCGCCGACGAACACGTCCTTCAGCACGGCCACGCTCGCGAGCGCGATGCCTGCACGGCGCGTGCTCTCGCGCTTGCTGCCCAGCGCCGTGCGCGCGAGCGGGTCGTCGAGCAGGCGCAGCTGTTCGAGCGCGTGCAGCGCGTGCATGCCGGCAGGCTCGGCGTCGTCACGGACGAGCTGCGCCAGCGCCGGCCCGACGGCCGCGTCGTCCTTCTCGACGATCAGACGCTGCGCGTGCAGGCGCCACAGCATGTTGCCGTGCGAGAGCGCCGCGACGCAGGCCACGGGATCGTCGGCGGCGAGCTTCGGCGCGTCGTCGTCCGGCGTGCTCGCCGGGAACACGCGCCACACGCGGCCGTGCCGCACGTCGCGCAGCGGCGTCTCGTAGGCGTTGCCGACGCCGGTCTTGGCGTCGACGCCGGCCGAACCCTTCGACGGCGTCGGGTTGTGCTGGATGATCAGGTTGTACCAATCGCAGATCCACACGGCGCCGTCGGGGCCGACGTCGGCGCACACCGGGCTCGACCACGCGTCGGCCGAGGCGAACAGGTTGTTCGGCAGCTGCGCGGCCTGGAAGCCAGCGCCCTCGCGCACGAGCTCGAACTGGCCGACGAGCTTGCCGGTCGGCTCGCAGACGAACGCGACGCGCTCGCGCCACGCGGCGGGGAAGCGCGTCGCGGTGTAGACCGCGTGGCCCGCGGCCGACGTGTAGCGATCGAAGAAGTCGACCTGCCGGATGTCGCTCGAGGTCGGCGCGTAGAACGGGTTGTCGTCGGCGCGCGGCGTCACGTGCGTCGACATGCCGACCGCGCGGTAGGCGGCGTCGGCGAAGGTGAAGTACCAGCTCGGGTTGCCGTTGGCCGTCGAGCCGACGACGTCGAACGCCGACGTGAAGCCCAGCCCCCACGTGTTGTTGGTCGTGTGCTGCAGGAACTCCAGCTCGGTGCCGTCGGCGCGGAAGCGGAACAGGCCCTGGCTGAAGTCGTGGCGCACGCCGCCGACCTCGCCGCCGAAGCCCGAGTAGCCGACCGTCGCGTAGACCCAGCCGTCCGGCGCCGACCGCATGTTGCTGACGCCGGCGTGCGTGTCGCCCATGTGGAAGCCGGTGAACAGCACGCGCCGCTCGTCGGCGCGCAGGTCGCCGTCGACGTCGCGCAGGAACAGGATCTCGCTGCCGTTGCTGCACACCACGCCGCCGTCGGCGAAGCACAGCGTCGTCGGGATCGACAGCTTCTCGGCGAAGCGCGTGAAGCGGTCGGCGCGGCCGTCGCCGTCGGTGTCCTCGCACACGGTGATGCGGTCGTGGCCGAGGTCGCCCTTCTGCAGGTTGTTGGGGTAGTCGACGGTCTCGATCACGTACGCGCGGCCGCGATGGTCCCAGCCGACGCAGATCGGATTGACGATGTCGGGCTCGCTGGCGAACAGCTGCAGGCGCATGCCCGGCGGCACCTGCGCGAGCTTCTGCGACTCGGCCGGCGGCAGCGGCTTCTGCGCCTTGGTGATCTCCTGCCGCTGCTTGTAGCCGGGCAGCGAGACCGTCTCCTGTTCGAGCTTCGGCAGCTGCAGCCGCTGCAAGCGCGCGCGCGCCTCGTCGCCGACCGTCCAGCGGATGCCGTTGGTCAACAGCGCGTGGAACTCGGCGCGGTCCCAGACGCGGTGGTCGTGGCCCGAAGCGGTGTAGAAGACGCGGCCCCGGCCCTGCGTGCGCACCCACGTCCACGGCTCGCCGGCGCGCGTCTGCAGGATCGTGCGGTCGCCAGCCTGCTCGTCGTGCTCGTACGTCTCGTCCCAGGCGCGGAAGGTGCGCGGACCGGCGAGCGCTGGATGCGCCGGCAACGTGTCCTCGACCGCGAACTCCTCGCCGCCGTGGCGCAGGAAGCGGCCGCCGACGAGCTTCACGAACCCGGGCGAACGGCCCCAGCACGCCGACGCGCAGTGCACCGGCACGAAGCCGCCGCCGCCTTCGACGTAGCCGACGAGCGCGTCGAGCTGGGCCTTCGGCATCACGCCCATCTGGTCCCAGTTGCCGTACAGCAGCACCGCGTCGAACGGCCGCAGCCCGTCGGCGGTGAACGCCGTCGCCGGCTCCTCGCTGTACGTGAGGTCGATGCCGTCGACCCCGACGGCGCGCTTGAGCGCGCGGTAGCGCGTGATCGGGTCGTGGTGCGGACCGTTCGGCGTCGGCGCGCCGACGAAGAGGATCTGCAGCCGGCGGCCGGCGTCGGGCGCGGCGGAGACGGCGGTCTGCTGCGCGCCGGCGGTGGCGGCGCCGACGGCGAGCAGCGCGCCCAAGAACGCGCTGCGGAGGGCGCCGAGCAACGCGACGGACGGGACGACGACGGCGCGCGAACGCGGGAGCGAGCGGACCATGCGCGGCATCGTCCGCGCCGGCGTCGCGGTCGCCTGTACGATTGCGCAAGCAATGTGTACGTTTCGGCCATGGCCACGGCCGCGCACGAACGGGAGACCTGGCTCGACGGCTTGTCGTCCGTGCCGTTCCGGCACCTGTTCGACCACCTGCCGGGTACCTTGTTCTTCGCCAAGGACCGCCACGGACGGCTGATGATGGGCAACCCGGCGTTCGTCCGCCGCTGCGGCTTCACCCGCGAAGAGGACATCGTCGGCCTCACCGACGATGGTATCTTTCCGCCGCGTCTCGCCGAGAAGTACCGCCGCGACGACCGCCTCGTCGTGCAGACGCGCAAGCCGTTGCTCGGCATCATCGAACTCTTCCCCAACGCCGAAGGCCTCCCCGAGTGGTTCGTCACCGACAAGCTGCCGCTGTTCGACCGCCGAGGCGAGTGCTGCGGCGTCATCGGCACGGTGCGCAGCTACGAGGAGCAGCGCTCGGCGATCGCGCCGTACCTGGAGCTGGCGGACGCGGCCGAGCGCATCAAGCGCGACTTCAAGCAGCCGCTCGACGTCGCGCGGCTCGCGCGCACGGCCGGCCTGTCGGTGCGGCAGTTCAGCCGCAAGTTCCGCAGCACCTTCCAGAGCACGCCGCGCGAGTACCTGATGCGCATGCGCATCCTGCACGCGTGCTCGCTGCTGGAGCGCACGGATCTCCCGATCACGGAGGTCGCGCTGCAGTCCGGCTTCTACGATCACAGCGACTTCGCGCGGCACTTCCGCCGCCAACAGGGGCTCGCGGCGAGCGCCTGGCGGCGACGGAACGCCCGCATCCCTGACGCCACGACCTGAACAGGACCCCTCCCCCATGCCCGCAGCCAAGCAGAAGAAGCCCGTCGACAAGTTCACCTTCGGCCTCTGGACCGTGGGGTGGCAGGCGCGCGACCCGTTCGGCGACGCCACGCGGCGCGCGCTCGACCCGGTCGAGATCGTCGAGAACCTCGCGGAGCTCGGCGCCTACGGCGTCACCTTCCACGACGACGACCTGATCCCGTTCGGCAGCGACGACAAGTCGCGCCGCAAGCACATCGACCGCTTCAAGAAGGCGCTCGCCGCGACCGGCATGAAGGTGCCGATGGCGACGACCAACCTGTTCACCCACCCGGTGTTCAAGGACGGCGCCTTCACCAGCAACGACCGCGACGTGCGCCGCTTCGCGCTGCGCAAGGTCATGCGCAACCTCGACCTCGCCGCCGAGCTGGGCGCCGAGACTTACGTGTTCTGGGGCGGCCGCGAGGGCGCCGAGTACGACGGCGCCAAGGACGTCCGCGTCGCGCTCGACCGCTTCCGCGAGGCGATGAACACGCTGACGACGTACTGCAAGGAGCGCGGCATCGCGATCCGCTTCGCGCTCGAGCCCAAGCCCAACGAGCCGCGCGGCGACATCCTGCTGCCGACGATCGGCCACGCGCTCGCGTTCATCGAGACGCTGGAGCACAAGGAGATGGTCGGCCTCAATCCCGAGGTCGGCCACGAGCAGATGGCCGGGCTCAACTTCGTGCACGGCATCGCGCAGGCGATGTGGCACGGCAAGCTGTTCCACATCGACCTCAACGGCCAGCGCGGCATCAAGTACGACCAGGACCTCGTCTTCGGCCACGGCGACCTGCTCAACGCGTTCTTCCTCGTCGACCTGCTGGAGAGCGGCGGCTACGAGGGCCCGCGTCACTTCGACTACAAGCCGTCGCGCACCGAGGACCTCGCCGGCGTGTGGCAGTCCGCCGCCGCGAACATGCGCACCTACCGGCTGCTGCGCGACCGCGCCGCCGCCTTCCGCGCCGACCGCGAGGTGCAGGCGGCGAAGAAGCTGGCGCGCATCCCCGAGCTGGCGCAGCCGACGCTCGGCAAGGGCGAGACGATCGCCGACCTGCTCGCCGACAAGTCGTCGTTCGAGAAGTTCGACGCCGACGAAGCGGGCGCGCGCGGCTCGGGCTACGTGCGCTTGCAGCAGCTCGCGGTCGAGCACCTGCTCGGCGCGCGCTGAGCGCGCAGGCAGCGCTCGCCCGACCGGCGCGGCGATGGCCCGGCGGGCCGCGATCGCGGCCACGCCCCGCCCGACAAGGCCTTCGGCGCGCGGGCGCTGACGGGCGAGCCTTCCGCGTCGCGGGGGCGGCGGTATCCTCCCCGCCCCCGATGACGCTGATCGCCCTCGACTAGATCGTCCGCCGCTTCGGCGACTTCGCGATCCTCGACGGGCTCGCGCTGCGCGTCGACGAAGGCGACCGCATCGGCGTGGTCGGCGACAACGGCGCTGGCAAGACGACGATGATCCGCATCCTCGCCGGCGTCGACGACCCCGACACCGGCACGCGCAACGCCCGCAAGGACCTGCGCATCGCCTACGGCGCGCAGATGCCGGCGATGCCCAAGGGCACGACGGTGCTCGACCTCGTGCTGCGCGGCACCGGCGAGCACGACGCGCTCGAACGCCGCATGCGCGAGCTCGAGGCGAAGATGGCGACCGGCGACGAGGCCGCGCTGCGCGCGTACGGCGAGCTGCAGGCGGCGTTCGAGGCCGGCGGCGGCTACGACCGCAAGCACCGCGTCGAGAAGGTGCTCGCCGGCATCGGCTTCCCGCTCGCCGACCTCGCCAAGGACGTCTCGGTGCTGAGCGGCGGCGAGAAGTCGCGCGTGCAGCTGGCGATCCTGATGACGACGCCGGCCGACCTGCTGATCCTCGACGAGCCGACCAACCACCTCGACCTGCAGGGCATCGAGTTCGTCGAGGACTTCGTCGTGCGCTACCCCGGCGCGTGCGTCGTCGTCAGCCACGACCGCCGCTTCCTCGACGCCATCGCCAACGCGATCGTCGAGGTCGCCGACGGCGTCGCCAACCGCTGGAAGGGCAACTTCAGCCACTACAGCAAGCAGCGCGACCTCGCGCTGCTCACGCAGGCGCGGGCGTTCAAGAGCCAGCGCGAGTTCGTCGAGAAGGAGATGGAGTACATCCGCCGCAACATGGCCGGGCGCATGAGCGCGCAGGCCAAGGGGCGGCTCAAGCGCCTGCAGCGGCTGCAGCTGATCGACAAGCCGCAGGGCAAGCGCGCGCAGATGCGGCTGACCTTCGGCCAGACGACGCGCGGCCAGCAAGGGCAGGTGGCACTCGAGGGCGTCGACCTGACGGTCAAGGCCGGCGCGCGCACGCTGATCGAGCACGCGGACTTCCGCGTCTGGTTCGGCGAGATCACCGCGCTGCTCGGCCGCAACGGCGCCGGCAAGACCACGCTGCTGCGCCTGCTCGCCGGCATCGGCGCGCCGGCCTCCGGCGTGATCCAGCGCGCGCACAACCTGCGCATCGGCTTCTTCAGCCAGGAGAAGAACGACCTGCCGCAGCACGGCACGGTGCTCGACGCGCTGCGCGAGCTCGATCGCACGGTGCCGGAGGGGCCGCTGCGCGACCACCTCGCGCTGTTCCTGTTCTGCGGCGAGGACGTCGAGAAGCCGGTCGCCGATCTGTCCGGCGGCGAGAAGCAGCGGCTGTCGCTGGCGCGCATGACGCGCGCGGAGTTCGACCTGCTGTGCCTCGACGAGCCGACCAACCACCTCGACGTCGCCGGCACCGAGGGCCTCGAGCAGGCGCTCAAGGAGTTCCCCGGCACCGTCGTGCTGATCACGCACGACCGGCAGCTCGTCGACGAGGTCGCCGACCGCGTGCTGTGGGTCGCGGACGGCGCCGTGCGCGCGTTCGACCAGGGCCTCGCGCAGTGCCAGCGCGTGCTCGCCGAGGAACGCGCCGCCGCGCGCGCCGCCGAGGCCGAGGCCAAGGACGCGGCCGCGCGCAAGGCCGCCGCCGCGCAGCCCGTCGCCGAGCCGAAGAAGGCGATCGAGACCGGCAAGGTGCGCAACCCCAAGATGTTCCAGAAGCTCGAGGAGCGCATCATGCAACTCGAAGCCGACATCGAGGGCCTGCGCGCGGCGATGCTCGATCCGGCCAACTACGCCAGCGCGTCGAAGATGAAGGCGCTGCAGGGCGACGAGGCGCAGCGGAAGCAGGAGCTCGCCGACGCCTACGCGCAGTGGGAGAACTGGTCGTAGGCGCGGCGGCGGCGAGTCCGCCAGCGCCTACGCGTCCTGCGCGCCGCTCGCACCACGCGCCACGGTCAGGCGCAACGGTACGAAGTGCTGACACGGCTCCCGCTAACGATCGCGCCGCTGCCAGCGTGTTCCTGGCATCTTCCTCAGGTCGCCGTGGCGCCTCGGCCGCGGCGCGCAGCGCCCTCGTCCTTCAGCCAAGCAACCAACCATGCGCACCGCCCTCGTTCTCGCGGCCCTCGGCCTCGCCCAGGTCGCCGCCGCCCAGATTCCGATCCCGCCCTTCGGCAGCACGTTCACCAGCACGCTGACGCGCGGCTATTGGTTCCAGGCGCCTGCTGCCGGCATCGTCACCGGCATCAGCGTCCCGAACGAATCGCTGCAGCCGTTCCAGGCCATCGAGTTCCTCGATCTGGGCACGACGCCGCCGCCCGCCTATCCGACGACCATCGTCGGCACGCAGTTGCACTACAGCAACAACACCGCTGGCGGCTCGCTGGTGCCCGTCGCGATCCCGCTGGTCCCTGGCAACTACTACGGCGTGCTGGGCGCCTGCACGAACGCAGTCGGCTCGACGACGTCCTACAACTCGTACGCCAACGCCGCCGGCACGTTCTCGAGCACGATCCTCGGCATCCCGACGACGCTGACGCGCTTCGGCACGCAGTTCGGCATCGGCGGCGGCGGCAACAATCCGAGCTGGTCCGAGGCCGGCGGCACGATCTCGCGCGTCGACCTCTACATCACGGCAGGCGGCGGCGGCACGGTCGCCACGAACACGACGCTCGGCGCCGGCTGCATCGCCAGCTACGCCTCGTTCTACGAGAACTTCGCGGCGCCCGCCGGCTTCGACCTCGCCAACACGTCGATGTCCATGCTGTTCACCGGCGCCGGCTACCTGACGGTCCCGGGCATCACGACGTACGTGCCGCCGACCGCTGCGGCGACCCCGCTCGCGCTGACCGACGACTCGCAGACCACGGTGACGCTGGCGTCGCCGTTCCCGCACGCAGGCGGCGCGACGAGCACGTTGTCCGTGTGCTCGAACGGCTACGTGTCCGTCGACGCCACCGGCAACGGCACCGCCTACACGCCGACGGCTGCGGCGATGCTCGCAGCGCCCAACACCGGCTGGTGGAACTGGCACGACTACAACCCGGGCGCCGCGGGCAGCGGCCAGGTCAAGTTCGAGCAAGCCAACGGCGTCGCCTACGTGACCTGGGACGGCGTCTACAGCTTCGGCCAGACGGTCGGTGACACGTTCCAGATGCAGTTCGAGCTGGCGACCGGCAACGTGCACCTCGTCTGGGGCGCGATGGGCCTCGTCGGCAACGCCTACCTCGTCGGCTTCTCGCCGGGCGGCGCGTCGGCGGATCCGGGCAATCGCGACCTCTCGGCGACGCTGCCGGCGGCGTTCACGCTCGGCTCGGGAGACATCCTGCCACTCACGCTGACGGCGACGTCGCGTCCGGTGACGGGCACGAACTGGGACATGACGGTCGGCAACGTGCCGGTGACCGGCCTGATCGGCGTCGACGTCTACGGCGTCAGCGACCCGGGCATCAACGACCTGTTCTTCCTCGGCGCGCCGGGCTGCGGTCTGCGCGCGTCGATCGACGTGACGGTCGGCTGGGCGGTCGGCAGCCCGACGCACGGCCTCAGCCTGCCGATTCCGAACACGCCGTCGCTGGTCAACTTCAACCTGTACGTGACCTCGGCAGTGTTCCAGGTGCCGGCGGTGAACGCGTTCGGCGCGATCACCAGCAACGGCGTCAACGGCATGATCGGCAACCTCTGAGCCGATCCGAGCCGAAGTCGGCATGAAGCACGACGGCCGCGGTCCCTGCCACCAGGGGCCGCGGCCGTCTTCATGTCACGCGCCGCACCCGCCCGCGCCGTCACGGATTCGCGGCGCCCGGCGTGACGTTCGGCGTGATCGCCCAGTCGACGGCGGCGTTGTTGCTGTCGACGCCGTTGGGCAGGCGCGCGAGGCTCTGCTGGACCGTCGTGCTGTCGGCGACGGTCGTCGGCAGGAACGTGCCCTCGACGAGGCTGATCGGCGCCGGCCAGCCGGTCAGCGTCACGGCCGTCATCGCGCCCTCGTAGCACAGCGCGTCGATCACGATCTGCGACGAGGCGTCGACGAGCGCGATTCCGTCCGGCGCGCCGTTCTGCACGGCGTCGCTGACGAACGGCGTGAGCACGAGCGCGCCGGGCGCGACCGTGACGTTGGGGCTGCGCACGACGAGGTACTGACCCGGCGCCAGCGCGCCCGCCGCGGCGAGCGCGTGGCTGGCGTACTGCAGCGCAGACCGACGCGCGCGTCGCTACGCTGCGCCGTCTCGCCGCATGCCGCACCGACGCCCTGCCCTCGTCCTCGCCGCCGCGCTGCTCGCCGCCCGTGCGATCGCGCAGGTCGAGTTCCCGGAGACGCTGCCGGTGCGCTGCGAGGCGAAGGTCGACGCCACCACGCTGGCGACCGCCGGCGTCGCGACGTTGCAGCTCGCGTTCACCTCCGAGCAGGAGCTCGACGGCGCGTGGTCGGTGCGCGTCGAACTGCGCCGCGGCAGCCGCGTCGTCCTGCGCCGCGACCACGCGCCGCCGACGTCGACGCGGCGCTGGCCCGTCGGCAAGCCGGCCGCCTATTCGCTGCCGTTGTCGTTCCGCACGCCGCCGGCCGACGTGCGCGCCGGCGACGCGATCGAGGTCTGGCTCGGCTTCGTCGACGCCGCAGGCGAACGCAAGGTCGCGCCGCTCTCGGCGCGCAACGAAGGCGGTCTCGCGCCGGTCGCGCAGTTCCCGTGGCCGGACCTGCCGACCGCGGCCGACGCGGCGATCGCCGACGCCGCCATCGCCGCCGCGGCGCCGCTCGCCGCGAAGTCGCCGGCCGAGGCGTGGGACACGCTCGAGTTCGCCTTCCGCCGCATCGCCGACTACGCGCAGAAGCAGAAGCTGCAGAAGGCGCTCGCCGGCGTCGGCCGCATGCCGCCGGCGCCGTTGACGTTCGAGGAGGACGACATCGTGCGCCGCCGCGTCCGCGACGAGCGCGCGCGCTTCCTGCGCCAGGTCGCCGGCCGCATGCACGACCGCGGCAAGCTGCACGGCGCGCTGCTGCTGCTCGACGAGGTCGGCGGCGCGCTGCAGGAGGACGCCGACCGCGCGGTGCTCGGCGCGCTCGGCGAGGCGCAGCGCACGACGCAGGACCGCGACGGCATCAAGGCGAAGATCTTCGCGCTGACCAAGGAGCAGGAGGCCGAGGCGCAGCGACTCGACGGCGAGACGCCGAAGGGCCTGCCGCGCATCGCCGCGTGCGAGGCGATGGCCAAGGACCCGCAGAAGCGCGCTGTCGCGCGCGAATTGCTGCGCACGCTCGAGTTCACGCCCGAGCACCGCGAAGCCGGCAAGGCCGCGCGCGAAGCGCTGGAGACGGGGTGGCCCGCCGTCGCGCCCCCCGACCACCGCGCCGAGGCCGAGGCCCCGCTGGCCCCTCCCTGCTGGGCGCGCACGGCGAGCCGCGTGTCGCACCGCTTCGTGCTGATCGGCCCGAAGGCGCTCGTCGA
>JBEITC010000294.1:0-5174 GCA_040375075.1 Planctomycetota bacterium
CGCATGTCGCGCAGCGCCACGACCTGCGGTTCGTCGCCGCGCGCTACGATGCGCTGTACCGGCGCTGCGCCCGCGTCGCAGCGCTCGCGGAGGCCTGCGCATGAGCGGCGTCATGCGCTTCGTCCACGAGTTCGGCAAGGGTCTCGGCAAGGCCTCGCCGACGCTGCGGCGCGCGCTGCACGCGCTGCGCGAGCAGGCGCAGGTCGCCCACCACAGCCTCGCCCAGCGCGTGCCCGCGCTGATCCGGCCGGACACGGTGAGCCTGACGGTCGCGATCACCGCGCGCTGCAACCAGCGCTGCCACGGCTGCCTCTACGAGCGCGGCTTCATGGCCGGCCAGCAACTGAGCGATCGCGTGCTCGACGAACTGGTCGACGACGCGGCGAGCCTCGGCATCCGTTCGCTGCGCCTCTACGGCGGCGAGCCGCTGCTGCACCCGTCGCTCGCTCGCACGGTCGCCCGCGCCGTCGACCGCGGCGTCGATCCGTACGTGACGACCAACGGCGTGCTGCTCGAACAGCGCGTCGACGAACTGTTCGGCGCGGGACTGAGGCACATGACCTTCGGCCTGTACGGGACCGGCAAGGGGTACGACGACTACGTCGGCCGCGCCGGCAACTACGCGCGGCTCGAGCGCGGCATCGCCGCGGTGCGCGACCGCTACGGCGCCGCGGTGCGCCTGCGCATGAACTGGCTGCTGATGCGGCCGACCTGCAACGACGAGGCGCTGCGCGCGGCCTGGGACTTCGCCTGCCGCTACGCGACGCCGATGCAGATCGACCTCGTGCACTACTCGCTGCCGTACTTCACCGAGGGACCCGAGCGCGAACTGCAGTTCCGGCCGGAGGACCGGCCGGCGATCGAACGGCTCGTCGCGCAGCTCGCCGCGTGGAAGCGCGAGCGGCCCGACCTGATCGAGACCAGCGACATGGCGCTGCGCGCGATCCCCGACTGGCTGCTGCGCGGCAGCGAGATGAAGGTGCCGTGCGACAAGTACCGCATGCTGTGGATCGGCGCCGACGGCACCGTGCAGCTGTGCTACGTCACGTTCAAGCTCGGCAACCTCAACGAGACCCGGCTCATCGACCTCGTCGGCAGCCCGGCGCACGCGCAGGCCGCCCGCGACGCCTTCGCGCTGCGCTGCCCCAACTGCCACTGCGGCTACGACGAGCGCACGCGCAAGCACCTGCCGAGCCGCCGCGCGTACGGGGGCTGACGACGCGCCCAACGCCCGCCCGCGTCAGAACGCCGCCCAGCCCGGCACGCGCGGGTACGGGATCGCGTCGCGGATGTTGGCGAGGCCGCAGATGTAGACCAGCAGGCGCTCGAAGCCGAGGCCGAAGCCGGCGTGCGGCACGCTGCCGTAGCGGCGCAGGTCGCGGTACCAGCCGTAGTGCTCGGGCACGAGGCCCATCTTGCGCATGCGCGCGTCGAGCACGTCGAGGCGCTCTTCGCGCTGCGACCCGCCGATGATCTCGCCGATGCCGGGCGCGAGGATGTCCATCGCCGCGACGGTCTTCCCGTCCGGGTTGCTGCGCATGTAGAAGGCCTTGATCGCCTCGGGGTAGTTCATCACCACCACCGGCCGGCCGACGTGCTCCTCGCACAGGTAGCGCTCGTGCTCGGTCTGCAGGTCCATGCCCCACTGCGGCGCGTAGTCGAACTTCTTCTTGGCCTTCTGCAGGATGTCGATCGCCGCCGTGTAGTCGATGCGCTCGAACGACGACTGCAGGAACGCCTCGAGGCGCGCGATCACGCCCTTCTGGATGCGCTCGTCGCAGAACTTGAGGTCGTCGCCGCGCTCGGCCAGCACGTACGTGAAGACGTGCTTGAGGAAGCGCTCGGCGAGGTCGGCGTCGGCGGCGAGATCGGCGAACGCGATCTCGGGCTCGATCATCCAGAACTCGGCGAGGTGCCGCGTCGTGTTGCTGTTCTCGGCGCGGAACGTCGGGCCGAACGTGTAGACCTTGGACAGCGCGAGGCAGTAGGCCTCGACGTTGAGCTGGCCCGACACGGTCAGGAACGCCTCGCGGCCGAAGAAGTCCTGCTTCCAGTCGACCTTGCCCTTGTCGTCGCGCGGCGGGTTGTGCGCGTCGAGCGTGCTGACGCGGAACATCTGGCCAGCGCCCTCGGCGTCGCTCGCCGTGATGATCGGCGTGTTGACCCAGAAGAAGCCTTCGCGCGTGAAGAAGTCGTGGATCGCGAACGACGCGGCGTGGCGGATGCGCGCCACCGCGCCGAAGGTGTTGGTGCGCGGCCGCAGATGCGCCTGTTCGCGCAGGAACTCGAGCGTGTGCTCCTTCGGCTGGATCGGGTACGTCTCGGGGTCGTCGACGAGGCCGCAGACCTCGATCGCGTCGGCCTGCACCTCGACCGATTGGCCCTTGCCCTGGCTCTGCACCAGCGTGCCGCGCGCGATCAGCGAGGCGCCGGCGGTGAGCTTGAGCACGCCGTCCTGGTAGTTCGGCAGCGTGTTGGGCGCGACGACCTGCAGGGTGCCCTGGCAGCTGCCGTCGGAGACCTGGACGAACGAGATGCCGGCCTTGCTGTCGCGGCGTGTGCGGACCCAGCCGCGGATCTCGACCTTGCTGCCGACGGCCACGTGACCGGCGAGGGCTTGCTTGACGCTGACGGTTTGCATGCGGTGGGCGCTTCGCCGCGGCGGAGGCCGCGCGCGAAGGCGACGATGCTTCCGGCGCCGTGGAGCCGGGTCAAGCGCGCCGTCCGAAGGTCGCGCCGATCAGCCGATGTCGAGCGGCTCGGCGTCGGCGGTGGCGTGCACCAACCGGCGCAGGACGACGCGTTCGCCGCACGGCCGCTGGCACTCGAAGCCGTGGTCGGCGAAGAACGCCAGAGCCGGCTCGTTCTGCACGTCGATGGCGGCGTCGAGCGCCCGCAGGCCGCCAGCGCGCGCCAGCTGCAGCGCCGCCACCAGCAGCGTCCGTCCGACGCCGCGCCGACGCGCCGCCGGCGCCACCGCGAGGGTCAGCTCGGCGACGCCGTCAGGCCCCGGGTCGTAGCGCAGGAAGCCGACGGGACGGCCGGCGCGCTCGGCGACGAAGCCGCGCACGCGCGCATCGGTCGCGAGCCGCTCGGCCCACTGCCGCCGGCTGCCGGGCGGCCGCATCAGCCCGGGCGCGTCGAGCCAAGGTTCGATGGCCGCCGCATCCGCCGCGGCGAACGGGCGCACCGCGACGGGTTCGGTCGAGGGCGGCATGGGCGGCGGATCCTAGCCACCACATGGCCCGACGGACCACCGTCCTCCGGCGCGGTTGCTTGACCGCACCCCGGCCCCCGGTACCATCCTCGCCCTCGCGTGCGCCTTCGGGTGGACGCGGGTCCCGATCCGCCCGGCTAGCCCGGACAGACGGCAGCAACCTCCGCGAACGGCGCGCAGCCGGTCAGGATCCCCGAGTCCAGGCGACTCGGGGAGCGGGGATTCTGCCGCCTGCCCGGGCGCACCGTTTCTATCAACCGTGTTCGCGCCGAATCCCTGATCCGCTCCGCAACTCGCTGCCACCCACTCGCTTCGGCGCTCCCAGACTCCACGCGACAACGCTCTCCGCGAACCCGCCCCGCCGGCCATGGCCAACCACGCTGACATCCTCCGCTTCATCGATTCGATCGCCCGCGACAAGGAGATCGACAAGGAAGCCCTCATCGTCGCCATCGAGCAGGCGATGGCGCAGGCCTTGGCCAAGAAGTACGGCGTCGACGACGTCGAGATCTCGCTCGATCGCGACACCGGCGAGTTCGTCTGCAACTACGACGTGTCGATGGAAGAGCAGGGCCGCATCTTCGCGATGTCGGTCAAGCAGGCGATCACCGGCCGCATCCGCGAGGCCGAGCGCGACGTCGTCTACGCCGAGTACGAGAGCAAGGTCGGCGAGATCGTCAGCGGCACCATCCAGCGCTTCGAGGGCGACACCGTGATCGTCAACCTCGGCCGCAACACGGAAGGCATCCTGCCGCGCGCCGAGAAGGTGCGCAGCGAGTCGTACAACATCGGCGAACGCATCCGCGCGCTGGTGTTCGAGGTCAAGAAGGTCGGGCCGCGCGTCAAGGTCATCCTGAGCCGCACCCACCGCGACCTCGTGCGCGCGCTGTTCGAACTCGAGGTGCCGGAGATCTCCGACGGCACGATCACCGTCCGGCGCATCGAGCGCGAGCCCGGCTATCGCACCAAGCTCGCGGTCGACTCGGCCGACGACAAGGTCGACTGCGTCGGCGCCTGCGTCGGCGTGCGCGGCAACCGCATCAAGTCGATCATCGACGAGCTCAACGGCGAGCGCATCGACATCATCCGCTGGAACAACGACCCGACGACGCTGATCGCCAACGCGCTCAAGCCCGCCGAGGTCGGCGACATCACGCTCGACCCGACGACGAAGAAGGCGCTCGTGATCGTCGGCGAGGACCAGCAGTCGCTCGCGATCGGCCGCAAGGGCCAGAACGTTCGCCTGGCGAGCAAGCTGACCGGCTGGGACATCGACATCATGACCCGCGCCGAACTCGAGCGCTCGGTCGCCGAAGAGACCGCCAGCGAGACGGCCGAGGGCGACGACGCCGCGGCCGCGACCGATGGCGCGACCACCCCGGCCGACGGCGAAGCGCCGTCCGCCGACGGCGGCGCCAGCTGACCGTCGCCAGCGCCAAGCACCATCCCCTGACCCCGACCCTGCACCACGAATCACATCGGCACGAGCGGCGCGCATGCGCCGCGCCGCCCGGCTGAGGAGCTCCGAGATTGAAAAAAGTACGCGTCCACGAATTGGCGAAGGACTACGGGATGCAGGGCAAGGACCTGGCGAAGCTGCTCCGTGATCTGGGCTTCGAGCAGGTCAAGTCGAACATGTCCGTCCTCGACGACGGCGACCTCATGATGGTCGAGGCGCGCCTCTCGGCGCACGGCCTGAAGAAGCAACCCGCCGGCGCCGAAGCGGCCGCCGGAGCGCTGCCGAAGAAGAAGCTGCTCAGCGCCGCCGCAACCGACGACGCCGAGGACGCGCCCGCGGCCGCCGCCGAGACTCCGGCGAAGAAGGAACTGATCAAGAAGGCGCTGCCGAAGGCGCCCATCAAGAAGACGTTCGGCAAGAAGGAACTGCCCGTCGACGAGCCGGCCGAAGAGCCGCAGGCCGAACCGATCGTCGAGGCCCCCGCGCCGGTCGCAGCCG
>JBEITC010000365.1:0-4200 GCA_040375075.1 Planctomycetota bacterium
CGCCTCGACCGCGGCGCGCGGCAGCGGCGCGCGGCCGATGCCGGTGTGCAGCACGATGCCGGTGGCGTTGTAGACGCGATGATGCCGCCGGCGGTTCGCCTCGGCGCAGCGCGCCGCGATCGCCTGCGCCAGCGCCGTCGGCTCGGCCTGCGCCTGCAGGCCCTGGGCGTCGAGCTTGCCGGCCAGGACCGCCGCGCGGGCCGCGTCGAGCCACGCGCGCGCGGCGCGCACCAGCAGCGGCCGCGGCCAGCCGGAGAGTGCTTCCAGGCGCAGGATCTGGTCGACGGGCGGCAACAGCCGCAGCGCCTGCGAACGGTCGGAGTCGGTTCTGGGCATGACGGAAGCCGCGGCTACAATACCCGGCCCGCATGCCGAGCACCGCCCCGAAGACGCCCGAGCCGGATCCGCGCGAACGGGCGCTGGCGCGGACCGTCGGCCTGCCGGAGCTGCTCGTGCGCGCGCTGCTCGCGCGCGGCCACGACTCGCCCGAAGCGGTCAAGCGCCACCTGCGGCCCGACCTCGCCTCGCTGCACGACCCGTTCGCCTTCCGCGACATGCAGAAGGCCGTCGACCGCGTACGCCGCGCGCTGCGCAACGGCGAGTCGATCCTGATCCACGGCGACTACGACGTCGACGGCATCAGCGGCACCGTGCTGCTGCACAAGTTCTTCCGCCTGCTCTCGGCGACCAGCAAACCGTTCATCCCCGACCGCAAGGACGGCTACTCGTTCTCGCGCGCGAGCGTCGACGCGATCCGGCAGGGCGGCCACACGCTGGTGATCTCGGTCGACAACGGCACCAACGCCGTCGGTCCGATCGCCGAGCTGCAAGCCGCCGGCATCGACGTCATCGTCACCGACCACCACGGCACCAACGACAACGTCGCGTCCGCCCACGCGGTGCTCAACCCGCGCCTCGTCGACGCCGGCTATCCGGACCGCGACCTCGCCGGCTGCGGCGTCGCCTTCCGCCTCGCCGCCGCGCTCGCCGGCTCGCTGAGCCGCAACCTGCTGCAGAGCGCCGAGTTCGCCGAGTTCCTGCTCGACGCGATGGGCTACGTCGCCCTGGGCACCGTCGCCGACGTCGCGCCACTGCGCGGCGAGAACCGGACCATGGTGCACCACGGCCTGCGCAGCCTCGCGCAGAGCCGCAACCCCGGTGTGCGCGCGCTCATGGACGCCGCCGGCCTGCAGCACCGCGGCGCCGACGTCGAAGACATCGCCTTCCGCCTCGCGCCGCTGATCAACGCCGCCGGCCGCGTCGGCCACGGCAACGATGCCGTGCAGTTGCTGTGCGCGCCCGGCATGCGCGAAGCGCAGGAAGCCGCCAAGGTGCTCGAGCGCCACAACGAAGAGCGCCGACGCGTCGAGCGGCAGATGCAGGACGAGGCGCTGCAGCTGGCGGCGAAGGAGACCGGCCCCGCCGTCGTGCTCGGCAGCGACCAGTGGCATCCCGGCGTGCTCGGCATCGTCGCGGCGCGCGTCGCCGAAGCGACCGGCAAGCCCGCGCTGCTCATCGCCTTCCGCGGCGACGTCGGCCGCGGCTCCGGCCGCTGCCCGTCCGGCGTCAACCTGCGCGACGCGTTGGCCGCCTGCAGCGAGCACCTCGTCGCGCACGGCGGCCACGCCGCCGCCGCCGGACTCGAAGTGCGCCGCGACCGCTTCGAGGCCTTCAAGGCGCGCTTCCAGATCGCCTGCACGGAGTTGCCGCCGGAGTCGGCGGTGATCGCCGTCGACGGCGCCGCGACCTTCGCCGAACTCGACCCGCACACGATCCGCAAGCTCGACCAGCTCGGACCGTTCGGCAACGGTGCGCCGCGGCCGCGCTTCCTCGCCGTCGGCGTGCGCGCCGTCGGCACGCCCAGCGTCGACGCCCGTGGCCAGGACGCGCGCATGCGGCTCGTCGAGGGCGGCGTGATCCTGCCGGCCCGCGTGCTGCGCGGGCAGCGCCGCTTCGAAGAGCTTTGTCGCGACAAGGGCCCCTGGACCATCGTGTTCAGCCCGCGCATCGCCCGCAGCGGCGAAGAAGGCCCCGTCGTGCTCGACGTCCACGAACTGCGGCCGGCCTGAGCGCCCGACCGCCCCCCGCCTACGACCATGACCGACGCACCGCCTGCCCCCGCCAGGAAGAACCCCCTGCGCCGCCTGTACGACTGGGTCCTGCACTGGGGCGAGACGCCGTACGCGATCCCGGCGCTGTTCGTGCTGAGCTTCGCCGAGAGCAGCTTCTTCCCGATCCCGCCCGACGTGCTGCTGATCGCGCTCTGCATCGGCGATCGCCAGCGCGGCTTCGTCTTCGCGGCGTGGTGCTCGGTGGCCTCGGTGCTCGGTGGCCTCGCCGGGTACGGCATCGGCGCGTTCCTCTGGGAGCTGCAGTGGGTCAGCGGCTTCTTCCTGACCTACGTGTTCTCGCAGGCGACCTTCGACCACGTCGGCGAGCTCTACAAGCAGTACGACTTCTGGATCGTCTTCGTCGCCGCGTTCACGCCGATCCCCTACAAGGTCATCACCATCACCGCAGGCGTCTTCGGCACCAACGTGATGATGTTCGTCCTGGCCTCGGTGATCGGCCGCAGCGCGCGCTTCTTCCTGGTCGCGTGGCTGTTCCGCCGCTACGGCCCGCCGATCAAGGACTTCATCGAGAAGCGCTTCGGCCTCGTGACCTTCGTCGGCGCGATCGTGCTGATCGGCGGCTTCGCGGCGCTCAAGCTGCTGTCGAAGTGACGGCTCGCGCGGCATGACGGCGGCGCTGTTCGTGCTGCTGCCGGCCGGCGACGACGGAACTGAACTGTTCGCGGCCGCCGGCGCGTCGACCGCAGGCCTGCGCGTGCGCCGCTACTCCAGCGCCGACGACGCCGCGCACCTGCGCAGCCTGCTGCGCGATGGCCGCGATCCGCTGGCGACGACCTGGCGCCGCGGGGCCCTACGCGCCGTCGCCGCTGGCGCCGTGATCGGCGGACTCGTCCATGGCGCGCTCGCCGGCTTCGGCGGCATGTTCGGCGGGTTGCTGGGCCTCGCGATCCCGCTTGGCCTGGGCATCGGCGCGTTCCTCGGCGGCTTCACTGCGGCGATGACCGGAACGCATGTCCCGCGCGACGGCGGAGCTCGTCCTGCCCGCCGTGTTCGTCACCGGATGAACGAGGACGCAGCGGCGGCGGCGCGAACCGCCCGCTAGCCTGACGCGCATGCGGAAGCGCCTCTTCCTGATCGACGGCACGGCCCTCGCCTACCGCAGCTTCTTCGCCTTCCAGGGCGCTGGCCGCGCGCCGCTGACCAATCGCGAAGGCCACCCGACGGCCGCGACCTACGGCTTCTGCACGACGCTGCGCGCGCTGCTCGAACGCGAGAAGCCCGACGCCGTCGCGATCGCCTTCGACGGCCCGACCGCCGACCTCGAGCGCACCAAGCTGTACCCCGAGTACAAGTCGACGCGCGAGAAGATGCCGGACGAGATGGTCGTGCAGCTGGCCGACATCAAGGAGGCGACCGAGGGCTTCGGGCTGCGGCTGATCGACAGCGACGGGCACGAGGCCGACGACGTGATCGCGACGATGGCGCTGCGGGCCAAGCGCGCCGGCATGGACGTGTTCCTCGTCACCGCCGACAAGGACTTCCTCCAGATCGTCGACGACGAAGTGAAGCTGTGGAACCTGCGCAGCTCGACGGCGAAGCCCGAGATCATCGACCCCGCGGCGTGCGAGGCGAAGTGGGGCGTGCCGCCGACGTCGATGGTCGACCTGCTGGCGCTCATGGGCGACAGCTCCGACAACGTGCCCGGCGTGCCGAAGGTCGGCGAGAAGACCGCGGTCGAGCTGCTGAAGCAGTTCGGCTCGCTGGAAGGCGTCTACGCGCGGATCGACGAGGTGAAGAAGCCGGCGATCAAGGCCTCGCTGGCCGAGAACAAGCAGCTCGCCGAGCTCAGCCGCAAGCTGGTCACGCTTCACACCGACGTGCCGCTCGCGCTGCAGCCCGATGAGATCCCGCCGCCGCACCCCGATCCCGAGAAGCTGCGGCCGCTGTTCCAGCGGCTCGAGTTCGGCAACCTGCTGAAGGACCTCACCAGCCGGCCCGCCCCGCAGGCCGACGTGGCGCAGACGTACCGCGTCGCCAGGACGCCGGCGGAACTCGACGAGTTGCTGGCCGCGCTGCGCGCCGCTGCGCACGTCGCCATCGCCGCCGAGGCCAGCGGGCCGACCATCCG
>JBEITC010000446.1:0-3400 GCA_040375075.1 Planctomycetota bacterium
GCCCGCGGCGGCGGCGGCGAACAGGCGGCGGTTGCGCAGCGCGAAGCGCCACGCGCGCCGCAGCGGTCCGGTCGGCGCGGCTTCGATCGGCTGCAGCGCGAGCAGCCGCTCGAGGTCGTCGGCGAAGGCCGCGGCGCTGGCGTAGCGGTGGCGCGGGTCGGGATCCATCGCCTTGTGCACGACGATGGCGAGGTCGCGCGGCACGTGCGGCGAGCGTTCGCGCAGCGGCGGCGCGGCGCCGGTCTCCATGCGCCGCAGCACCTCGTGCGTGCTGGCGCCGTCGAACGGCGGCTTGGTCGACAGCGCCTCGTACAGCGTCACGCCGAGCGAGTAGACGTCGGCGCGCGCGTCGAGCCCCGCGTCGCCGCCGCGCAAGCGCTCGGGCGCGGCGTAGACCGGCGTGCCGGCGAAGCGCGTGCGCGCGACGTCGAGGTCGGCGTGCAGCGCGAGGCCGAAGTCGGCCAGCACCGGCGCGCCGTCGGGCCGCAGCAGCACGTTGGAGGGCTTGATGTCGCGGTGCACGATGCCCTGCGCGTGCACGACGTCGAGCGCGCGGGCGATGCGCAGGAAGAGCCGCACGAACCACTCGACCGTGCTGCGCACGTCCGCGTCGACGGGCGCGCCGAGCGCCGTCGCCAGGCTGTCGAGCGCGAACGGCCGCGGCGACGCGCGCAGCCGCGCCAGCAGCGTCTGCAGGCTCGGGCCGGCCACGAACTCCATCTCGAACGCCAGCATCTCGGCGTGGTCGACGATGCGATGGATGTGGACGACGTGCTCGTGGCGGATCTGCGCCAGCGCGCGCGCTTCCTCGAGGAATCGGCGCTTGGCGTGCGGGCTCATCGCCAGCGAGCGCGGCAGCACCTTGATGGCGACGTCGCGCTGCAGCGAGACGTGGCGCGCGAGGTACACCGTGCCCATGCCGCCGTGGCCGAGTTCGCGCACGATCTCGTAGCCGCCGAGCACCGGATGGCTCGGCTCGCGCCGGCCGGCGACCGAGCAGGCGAGCCGCCACGTGCGGGCGATGCGTTCGCGCAGATCGGGTCGCTCGGGATGGATCGCGTCGAGGTCGGGCGTGCGGCCCTCGAGGATGTCCTGCAGCAGCTGGTCGAAGAGCTCGGCGAGCAGCTCTTCGTCGCGCGGATCGTCCGGCGCGTGCGTCACGGCATCGCCTCGTGCTCGCCGTCGCTGCCGAGCAGCTGGCGCAGCCGATAGCGGTAGCTCTCGACGCCGCGCAGCAGCCGCGCCTTCGCCGTCGAGAGGGGCAGGCCGAGCTGTTCGGCGACGTCGCGCATCGGCACCTCCTCGAAGAGGCGCAGCTGCACGACGGCCCGCAGGTCGTCCTCGAGGCTCGCGAGCGCCTGCTCCATGGCGGCGGCGCGCTCGCGGAAGCCGGCGACGCGGCTCGGCGTCGTCGAGCCCGGCGGCAGCAGCGACGACACCGAGTCGCGATCGGCGAGCAGCGAGAACGGCGCCGTCGTGCTGTCGCCGCCGCGCTTGACGCGGCCAGCGGTGCGCGCGGCGTCGCGGACCCGGTTGCGGGCGATCGACAGCAGCCATGCGCGCCACGCCGACAGGTTCTGCCAGTCGTGCTGCTCGCGGTCGCGCCACGAGCGCCACAGCGTCTCCTGCCACACGTCCTCGACGGCCAGCTCGGCGCGCAGCTTCGGCCCGAGCCAGCTCGCGATGACGACGAAGATGCTCGCGATGTCGAGGCTCTCGACGAGGCGGCCCCACTCGGTGGGGTCGCGGTGCGGCTGCTTCGCTTCGGGCGTTGGGGAGGGATCGACCATGGGGCGCGCGCACGGCGCGGCGCATCCAGGAGGATATCCCCGGATCGCGGTTGGTGCGGATCGGCCGGCGGCGCCGCTGGTTGCCGACCGGGTCCGGGTCAGCGCCGGTCGCCGTGGCGCAGCACGCGTCCAGCGCGGATGCCGGTCGTCTGCGTGCCATCGACGGCGAACTGGCCGTTGACGAACACGGCGCGCACGCCGACCGGCTTGCCGAGCGGCTCGGTCCACGTCGCGGTGTCGGCGATCGTCGCCGGGTCGAAGACGACGAGGTCGGCGAACGCGCCGACGCGGACGACGCCGCGGTCGACGATGCCGAACGCCGTCGCCGGCACCGACGTCATCTTCCTGATCGCCGTCGGCAGGTCGAGCACGCCTTCGTCGCGCACGTACCTGCCGAGCACGCGCGGGTTGTTGCCGCTGCCGCGCGGATGCGGGCGCTCGGCGCCGGCCTCGGCGCGGATGCCGGCGTCGCTGGCGATCGCGATCCAGTCCTCGCGCAGGAAGCGGCGGACGTCGTCCTCGCCCAGCGAGTGGTAGATCATGCTGACGCGCGCCGGCGCGGCGGCGACCAGCAGATCGATGGCCATGTCGGCCTGCGCGTCGCGGTCGTCGCGGCCCAGCCGCTTGCGCGCCGCCGCGGGCAGCAGCATGCCGTTGAGGTCCTCGTTGCCCTTGGCCGCGGCGATGCGCACGTAGCCGAAGTCGCCGAAGCCCACCTGGCCCATCTTGGCGAGCAGCGCTGCGTGGATCGTCGCCCGATACGCGGCGTCTTCGCGCAGCCGCTTGGCGAAGCCGTCGCGGCCGACGTCGAGCTGGTCGGCCGGGAACAGCACGTCGAGGCCCGTCGAGCTGGCGTCGTAGGCGTACTGGTCGACGTGCACCTTCAGCCCGCGCGCGCGCGCTGCCTGCACCGCCGCGATCACCTGACCGGCGCGGCCGTGGTTGGGCTTGCCGGTGCACTTGACGTGGCTGATCTCGACGGCGACGCCGGCGCGCTCGCCGATCGCGATCGCCTCGGCGATGGCGTCGAGCACGGCGTCGTTCTCGCTGCGGATGTGGCTGGCGTAGACGCCGCCGTACGGCGCGACCACCTTGGCGAGCGCGACCAGTTCGTCGGTCGCGGCGTAGATGCCGGGCACGTAGATCAGTCCGGTCGACATGCCGAACGCGCCTGCGCGCAGTCCGGCGTCGACCAGCGCCGACATGCGCGCGAGCTCGTCGGCGTCGGGCGCGCGGTTCGCCGTGCCGAGGACGGCGCGGCGCACGGCGCCGTGGCCGACGAGGCTGCCGTAGTTGACGCCGATGCCGCCCTGCTCGAGCCGCGCGAAGTGCGCGGCGAGGTCCTCGACCGAGCCGCCGCAGTTGCCGGTGACCATCGTCGTCACGCCCATGCGCAGGAAGTTGGCGCACAGCGGCTCGCGGACGATCTCGGCGTGGGCGTGGCCCGTGCTGCAGACGGCGATCCCCGACGTCACATCCAGGAACTCGTTGCCGTCGGGGTCGATGATCCAGCAGCCCTCGCCGCGCTCGGCGACCAGCGGGTAGTCGCGGGTGTAGGACGTGGACACGACCTCTTCGCAGATGTCGATGATGGCCTTGGCCTTCGGTCC
>JBEITC010000638.1:0-1779 GCA_040375075.1 Planctomycetota bacterium
CGCCGAACAGCAGCCCGCCGCCCGGCGCGCCGGCCGGGATGTCGCCCGGGTCGACCGCGACCACCGTGCCGCGCGCCGGCCGCGCGCCGGCGCGCCGGCCGAGCGCCGGCGCGTCCGCCGCCGCGGTGACGAAGCCAGCCGCCACCGCCGCGCCGAGGTCGACGCTGCCCGGGTCGATCGACGCGCCCGGCGCGCTGAAGCCGACCAGCCAACCGTCGCCGCCGCTCCAACCGCTGACGCTGGTGACGTCGAGCGCTTGGAAGACGTAGTGCACGTCGCCGCTGGCGAGGTCGAACTGCAGCTGGAACGTGCTCGGCACGCTGCCGACGGCCGTGCCCTGGTAGCCGACGACGCCGAGCCACGTCACGACCGCGCGGCCGCCGAGCTCTTCGAACCAGACGTTGCCGGCGGCGTTCGGGATCAGGTCACGCCACACCGACCAGGTCGCCTGCGGCCAAGCCAGCAGGTCCGCGGCCGACGGCGTGTAGTCGAACATCGCGCCGTTGCTGGCGGCGGCGATGTGGCCGTTGGAGCAGACGACGAGTTGGCTGGTGACGCCGCCCGGGTACGCGAGCGGCGCCGAGAGCGCGACGGTCGCCTCCGAGTCGTCGGTCAGCGCGAGGTTGGTCGCGGCGGGAGACGGCGCGAGGAACGGCGTCGCCGCCGCCACGACGGCGTAGCCGCCGGCGCCGCGGACGAGCGTGAACGCGCTGTTCGCGAGGTCGATCGCGGTGGTCGTCGCGAAGTGCTCGTAGAACGACGCGTACTGCGCGACGCAGCCCTGGCCGTACGGCGTCGCCGACGGGCACTGCGTGTTCTCGACGATCGCGTACCCGCCCTGGCCGTCGGGCAGCCAGTCGAACGTGCGGCCCGCCAGCGGGAACGCGCCGACGCCGGCTTCGTGGAACGTCGCAGCGCCGCTGGTCAGCAGCGGCAGCGCCTGGAACGACACCGGGTTCTGCGCCGCGCCGTTGCCGGGCGAGCTGCCGACGAGCCACGGCCAAGCAGCAGGCAGCGACGCGAGGTCGGCGCCGTAGTGCACGCGCAGCGCGCCGCCATCGATCAGCACGAGCTGCACGCTGTGCTTCGCCGACATGCCGTAGCCGATCACGCCGTCCCACGTGACGATCGCGTGCGCCGGCGTGCCGCCTTGCGCCGGCACGGCCTGGAAGTGCACAGCGCCGCTGCCCGCCGCCGACGGATCGAGGTCGACCCACAGCGGACGGATGCTGGCGAACGCGTCGGTGACGAGGCGCTGCGCCGTCGGTTGCCAGTAGGCGACGCCGCCGCTCGCGCCGAGCGACACGTAGCCGTTGTCGCCGACCTGCACGTCGGTGAACGAAGCGCCGCCGAACGGGAACGCGAAGCCGAGCGGCAGTGCGGCGGACATCTGCTCGTCACCGAGCCCCAGGTTGGCGCCGAGCTGCGGCGAGTAGCAAGGAATCTGCGCCGACGCCGCGGACGCGGCGACGGCGGCGATCCAGGCGAAGCGGAAGGAACGGTTCTTCTGCGGCTGCATGGCAAGCCTCCTTGGCTTTGGGATGGTTCTCTGCACCGGGACATCCGCGGGCGGCCTTCGCCACCCATCACGCGGAAACGAATCTTCGCGGCGTCAGCGGGCGGCCCGGACCGAGGACGGCCGTCGCCAGCTGGAGGCAACGGCGCCAGCGCAGCGATGCCGCGTGCGTGGCGGCCGGCGCGCGCGCCCGCAGACTGGCCAAGGCGCGCTGGGCCTGGGCGCGGTCGCCGGCGCGCGCCGCCGCGACGATCCGGTCGACG
>JBEITC010000459.1:0-3299 GCA_040375075.1 Planctomycetota bacterium
CGCCCGGCGGCGGCGCGCGCCGCCGGTCTGTGGGCCGGCGCCTACGGCGGCTTGCTCGGCGCCGGCTTCGTCGCGGCCATGTCCGGCGGCGCGCCGTGGCTCGTCGCGGTGTGCTTGCCAGCGCCGCCGGCCGGCGTCGTCGACGCCGCGGCGGACTACTTCGGCGCGGCGTCGTGGGCGCAGGCGCTCGGCGCGATCGCGCTCGGCGCCATGGGGGCGTTGCAGGGGGCGGGGCGCATGCGCATGCCGCTGCTCGGCGACGTCGTCGGCTTCGCCCTGGTCTATGGCGCGCTCGCGCTGGCGGCGTCGTCAGCTGTGGCCGTCGTCGGGCTGTACGGCGCGTTGGTCGCCGGCATGGCGGTGGTGGCGGCGATCCACCTCGGCCTCGTGCAGTGGGGCGACTGGGCCGGGCTGCCGGCGCGTCAGAATGGCAGCGCGGTCGCCCGGTGAGTCTGTCGGATTGGCAGCGACAGCCCGGCTTCCGCCGCCCTAAGTCTTTGGTTTCCCTCGGCTAGCGGCGTCCCGCGGCGCGGGCACGGCATTTGACAAGCGTCCGGTGGCCGCGGCGCTCCGAAGGTTCGGGTAGCCGCGGCGATTCGTTGGCAGGCATCCCGCCACCGCGCGGGCGAGCAGCAGGAGCAACCCCATGTCGAAGATCGTCGGAATCGACCTCGGTACCACCAACTCGGTCGTGTCGGTGATGGAGGGCGGCGAGCCCAAGGTCATCGCCAACATGGAAGGCGCGCGCACGACGCCTTCGGTCGTCGCCTTCACGCCGAGCGGCGAGCGCCTGGTCGGCGCGCCCGCCAAGCGTCAGGCGGTGACCAATCCCACCAACACGATCTACTCGATCAAGCGCTTCATGGGCCGGCGCCACGACGAGGTCGGCGACGAGGAGAAGATGGTGCCCTACAAGGTGGTCGGCGCCGCCAACGAGCTCGTCAAGGTCGACGTCGGCGGCAAGCAGTTCACGCCGCCCGAGATCTCGGCGCAGATCCTGCGCGCGCTGAAGGAGGCCGCGGAGGCCTACCTCGGCGAGAAGGTCGAGCGCGCGGTGATCACCGTGCCGGCCTACTTCAACGACAGCCAGCGCCAGGCGACCAAGGACGCCGGCCAGATCGCCGGCCTCAAGGTCGAGCGCATCATCAACGAGCCCACCGCGGCGGCGCTCGCCTTCGGCCTCGACAAGAAGGCCAAGGGCAAGAACATGAAGATCGCCGTCTTCGACCTCGGCGGCGGCACGTTCGACATCTCGATCCTCGACGTCGGCGAGGGCGTGTTCGAGGTCAAGGCGACCAACGGCGACACGCACCTCGGCGGCGACGACTTCGACGAGCGCATCATCCAGTGGCTGTGCGAGTCGTTCCGCAAGCAGACCGCCATCGACCTCAAGAAGGACCAGATGGCGCTGCAGCGGCTCAAGGAGGCCGCCGAGAAGGCCAAGATCGAGCTCAGCTCGGCGACGCAGACGCAGATCAACCTGCCGTTCATCACGATGGACGCGACGGGCCCCAAGCACCTGAGCGAGAACCTGACCCGCGCGCAGTTCGAGAAGATGTGCGAGGACCTGTTCGAGCGCTGCCGCGGCCCCGTGCTGCGCTGCATGGAGGACGCCAAGATGAAGGCGTCCGACATCGACGAGTGCATCCTCGTCGGCGGCAGCACGCGCATCCCGCGCGTGAAGGCGCTGGTGAAGGAGATCTTCGCCAAGGAGCCGAACCAGTCCGTCAACCCGGACGAGGTCGTCTCGCTCGGCGCGGCGATCCAGGGTGGCGTGCTCGGCGGCGAGGTCAGCGACGTGCTGCTGCTCGACGTCACCCCGCTGTCGCTCGGCATCGAGACGCTCGGCGGCGTGATGACCAAGCTGATCGAGCGCAACACGACGATCCCGACCAGCCGCAGCCAGGTGTTCTCGACCGCGGCGGACAACCAGCCGGGCGTCGACATCCACGTGCTGCAGGGCGAGCGCGAGTTCGCCAACGACAACCGCACGCTCGGCCGCTTCAAGCTCGATGGCATCCCGTCGGCGCCGCGCGGCACGCCGCAGATCGAGGTGACCTTCGACATCGACGCCAACGGCATCCTGTCGGTGACCGCCAAGGACAAGGGCACCGGCAAGGAGCAGAAGGTCAAGATCGAGGTCGGCTCCGGCCTGTCGAAGGACGAGGTCGAGAAGATGGCGCGCGATGCGCAGTCGCACGCCGCCGACGACAAGAAGCGCCGCGAGCTCGTCGACCTGAAGAACCAGGCCGACAGCATGGCCTACCAGGCCGAGAAGCAGCTGAAGGACAACGCCGACAAGGTCGACGCGGCCACCAAGGGCAAGGTCGAGGCGGCGGTCGCCGACCTGAAGAAGGCGATCGAGAGCGACTCGGTCGAGCGCCTCAAGGCCGCGATCGCGGCCTTCGAGCAGGCGATGTCGGCGATGAGCGCTGGCATGGCCGGCGCGGCCGCGGGCGGTCCGGCGGGCGCTGGCGCCGCGGCGGGCGCGGGCAAGTCCGGCGACGAGGACATCAAGGACGCGGACTTCGAGGTCAAGAGCTGAGCCGCGGCGGGCGGCCCCCGCGGTCGCCTGCGCGCAGCTCGCTGTGGCCTTTGCGGCGGCGATCCCTAGCCTTGCCGCCTCGCGCCCGGCGCGCGGTCCGGATCCCTCGATCCGGACCGCTGTTACGCCCCATGGCCGGCCGCGCTATCGCCCAGTTCGCATGATTCGCGTTCGTGACCTGACCAAGCGCTACGGCAGCTTCGTTGCCGTCGACCGCCTGTCGTTCGAAGTCGCCCGCGGCGAGGTCGTCGGCTTCCTCGGCCCCAATGGCGCCGGCAAGACGACCACGATCCGCGTGCTGACCGGCTTCCATCCGGCGACCTCGGGCACGGCGGAACTCGCCGGCCTCGACGTCGCCAAGGATTCGCTCGGCGTGCGTCGGCAGCTCGGCTACCTGCCGCAAGAGGTGCCGATCTATCCGGACCTGCGGGTCGTCGAGTACCTGCGTTACCGCGCCGCGCTCAAGGGCGTGCCGGCGAAGGCGCGCGCCAGCGCGGTCGCGCGCGCGATGGACAAGGCCGGCATCGCCGACGTCGGCCACAAGCTCGTCGGCCACGTCAGCCACGGATACCGCCAGCGCGTCGGTCTCGCGGATGCGCTCTTCGCCAACCCGCCGATCCTGATCCTCGACGAGCCGACCTCGGGTCTCGATCCGAACCAGCGCCGCCGCATCAAGCAGGTCGTTCGCGACCTGGCCGACGAGCACACGGTCCTGTTCAGCAGCCACATCCTCGGCGAGGTCCAGGAAGTGACC
>JBEITC010000505.1:0-2817 GCA_040375075.1 Planctomycetota bacterium
GACGAGGTCGTAGGCCTGCTTGGCGCGCTGGCCGACCTTCTGCGACTTGGCGACGCTGGCGAAGTTCGACAGCGTGCTGACGCAGGCCTTGATCAGGTCCTGCTCCTCCTTGGCGAAGGCGTCCTGCGCGACGGCGGGGCGGACGGCCAGTGCCAGCGCGAGGCCGGCGAGCAGGGAGACGCGACGGAGGTTCCGGGTCATCGTGGGATCGATCGGTGCCAGAGCGGGGCGCGGCAGTCTACGCCGCGCTGCACGGGTCGCCATCGCAGGCCACGATTCCGGCGGCAGCGCGCCGGCACGGCGCGATGGGCCCTGCGCCCGCCGCGCCGACGATCACGCCGTCGGCGTCACGAGCCGACGATCCAGGCGTAGGCATTCGAGGTCACGAAGCCGAACGCGTTGCTGGCGTCGAGCACCGCCGCCTGGTTGTAGAGCTTGAAGCCCGACAGGCTCGGCGTGTTCGGCACCGCGAAGCTCCACGTCGCCGTCGTGCCGGCGCCGACGACCGCGTCGGTGGCGTCGACCGAGACGCGCAGCGGGCAGCCCGGAGCGCCGAGGAACCCCAGGTCGACCGGCAGCGGCAGCCCGTTCCACGAGCTGTTGCCCACGCCGACCACCATCACGGCGACGCCGAACGGCAGGTTGTCGAGGCCGACCGTCAGCGTGCCGCCGAGCGTCGGCTGCGAGCTGGCCGGCATGCTGGTCTTGCCCAGCGAGCCGGCGCAACCATCGCCGAAGAAGCCGTAGCCGGCGCTGCCGTTGATGTTGTGGGAGTCGTAGTAGAGCGTGCCGCTCCAGCTGCGCGGCGTGTTGAGCGCGCCGGTCGCGAACGGCCCGGCCGTGGTGACGCCGACCGCGCCGAGCGTCAGCGACAGGTCGCCGTTCCCGTACGTCGCGGCGCCGGTGACGTCGCGCGGGCTGATGCCGGTGTAGCGCAGCGCGACGCCGTACTGGCCGGGCGGGAGGTACAGCGGCTGCGCCACGTCGCCGTCGTCGCGTTGGCGCGCATGCGGATCTGCGAGTTCAGGATCGGCTGGGTGACGCCGTTGTTGGTGAAGTGCGAGCGGTCGTAGACGTACAGCAGGCGGCCGGCCGCGATGTCGAACGGATACGTCGTCGACGTGTTGCCGTCGACGGTGGCTGCGGCGGCGGGGATGACGAGCGGCGACTGGGCCGACGCAGCGACGGCCAGCGTGAGGCTGGCAAGACAAACGAGGCGCATGGAGGTCTCCATCAGCGAAGAGGGCGCGCGCCGACGAGGTGCAGGCACGCGATCGGTGCACGAACACATCGCTGCGCCGCGAAGGCACACGGGGCCGCACCGCGGCCGCAGCTCGTCTTGCGGCGCGCCGGCACGCTCGCTGCGCGCTCGCCCGGCGAAGGGCGGGCCGGGCGGCAGGACCTGCCGTGACGCGGGCTCCTAGAGTCCGAGCACCGCGGCGACCGGTCGCGTGGTGACGATGCCGAGCGCGTTGCCCGGCGCCTGCGGGTCGAGCACGAAGTGGCCGAGGAACGGCGTCGTCTCGACCAGCGCCGGCGCGTTGGGGATCGCCAACGCCCACGTCGACGCGCCGGCCGCCGTGGTGACGGTCGCGAACGTCGCGTCGACCGCGAACCACTGCTTGCAACCCTGACCGCCACCGAACGACGCGAGGTCGAGCGGCAGCGGCACGCCCGATTGCTGCACGTGGTCGAAGCCGACGCCGACGAGCGCGAACACGCCGGGCGCGGCGCCGGCGAGCTGCGCCTGCACGGTCGTGCCGAGCCGCGGCGGCGCCGAGCACGCCGTCGTCGGCACGCCGGCGCTACCCAGGCACTGCGAGCCGCCGAACGTCTGCCACCGCGCATATGGCGTGCGCATGCGCGAGACCTCGGCGAGCAGGGCGTTGTAGGCCTGCTGGCGCACCGGCGTCAGCGGCGCGGCCAGCAGGTTGGTCGATTCCCACGGGTCGGCGATCAGGTCGTACAGCTCGTGCGCGCCGCCGTAGCGGTGGATCAGCTTGTGCTGCGCGTCGCGCACGATCGCATGGCCATTGGCGTTGGGCGCCGGCCACACCGCGCCGGTGAACTCCTCGCTCCAGGCGAACGGGCGCACCGGCCCGGCGTTGGGGTTCGTCAGCAACGGCGCGAGGCTGACGCCGTCGACCGCGAGCCACGGCGGCACGCTGCCCGCGGCGCCGAGCAGGTCGAGCACGGTGGCGAACACGTCGACGGCGCAGGCGAGCGCCCCCACCTGCCGACCGGGCTGGGCGGCCGCCGGGCCCTTGTAGAGCAGCGGCACGTTGACGCCGCCCTCGTACGGCGTGCCCTTGGCGCGCGCGCCGAGGAAGGGCGCGACGGCCATGTTCTGGATCGAGCCGTTGTCGCCGAGGAACAGCACGTGCGTGGCGGCGAGACGCGCCGGCCCGAGCGCGGCGAACAGCCGGCCGATCTCGCGGTCGAGCGACTCGATCGCGGCAAGGTACTTTTCGCGGTTGCTGCTGGCCGCGGTCAGGACGCGGCTGTGCAGCGTCGCCGGCGGGACGTGGAACGGCAGGTGCGGCGCCGTGAACGCGAGGTAGCAGAACCACGGCTGCGCCTGCTGGCCGATCCAGGCGATCGCGTCGTCGACCAGCTGCGTGGTGGCGTACACGCCGCAGGCCGCCGACACGCCGTCGACGACGCGCGGCCCGTTGAAGTAGTCGGGCAGCTGGCCGACGAGGAAGCCGGCGTGGTGGCCGAAGCCGCCGAACACACAGGCGCGGTCGAGCGTGTGCGTGGCGTCGTGCAGGTGCCACTTGCCGATGCACGCGGTCGCGTGTCCCGTGCCGGCGCGGC
>JBEITC010000236.1:0-6087 GCA_040375075.1 Planctomycetota bacterium
CGGCGGGTTGGGCGAAGCGGGCTTCGTCGACGGCGACGACATGGAGCTGAGCCTCGCGCCGACGCGTCGCAACCAGCAGGCGCGCAGCGGCGCCGACGGCGCCTTCCGCCTCGAAGGCGTGAGCCCCGGCACGGTGACGGTCCGCGCCACCGGCAAGGGCCACCGCCCGGCGCGCGCCGACGGCATCAAGGTGATCGCCGCGCAGACGACGTCGGGCGTGCGCCTCGTCGCCGATCGTGGCGCCGTCGCGCGCGTGCGCGTCGTCGACGCCGCCGGCGCGCCGGTGGCCGGAGCCAAGGTGCGGGCCAACAAGCCGGGAAGCGCCAGCCAGGGCTTCCAGGCCGGGGAAGGTGACGTGAGCGTCGCGGGGCGCACCGCGACCGTGAGCAGCGACAGCGGCGACATGGAGATCCTCGGCGACGGCCCGCTCGCCAGCGGCACGACGGACGCCGATGGCCGCTGCGAACTGGTCGCATTGCCGGGCGGTGACACGGTGTTCACGGCGCGGCACAAGGACCACGCGGACGCGACGCCGATGACGCTCGCGCTGCCGGCGTCCGGCGGCGTCGACGTGGCGCTCGCGCTGCGCGTGCCGGGCTTCGTCGCCGTCACGGTGCTCGCCGCCGACGGCAAGCCGGCCGCTGCGGTCGAGGTCATGGTCGCGCCGGCCGAAGGCGCCGAGGTCCCGCTCGGTCCGTTCGCCGACGATGGCGCGGCCGGCCGCCGCAAGATCGTCACCGACGCGGACGGCAAGGCGACGACGCCGGCGCTGACGCCGGGCGAGTACAGCGCGGTGCTGACGCGTTCGGTGAAGGGCCGCGCGCTCGGCTCGGGCGGCAATCGCCTCGTGATGGTCGGCGGCGAGCCGGAGACGCTCGACGAGACGCGCGTCACCGTCGCGGTCGCCGCCGGCAAGACGGTCGAGGTCACGCTGCGCCAGCCGGTGCTGGCGCGCGTGCACGGCGTCGTCACCGGCGTCGGCGGTCCGATCGCCGGCTGTGAGGTGCAACTGCGGCGCAGCGGCGAGTTCGCGGTGTTCGGCCTCGGCGACAGCGGGCCGACGACGACGACCGGCGCCGATGGCGCGTATGCGTTCGAGGACGTGGCGGCCGGCGAGTACACGCTGGCCTTCGGCCGACCCAAGGCGCTCGTCAAGGCGGAGACGCCGTGCGAAGTGCCGGCCGGCGTCGCCGACCTGCGCGTCGACCTCGAGTTGCGCACCGGCACGGCGCGGCTGCGCGCGCTCGACGAAGCGACCGGCAAGGCGGTCGTCGGCGCCGACGTCGAGATCCGGCGCCACGAGAACCGCGTCGGCGGCGTGCGCATGGCGCGCAGCGCGGTGATGGTCGGCATCGGCATGGCCGACGACTCGGACGCCGCTGGCATGACGACGATGACGTTCGGCGCGAAGCAGCTGCGCACCGACGAGCAGGGCGTCGTCGTGTTCGAGGACGTCCCGGCCGGCGAGTGGGCCTTCGAGGTCAAGCACAAGTCCTATGCGCCCGCCAATGTCGGCCCGGTCGTCGTCGCCGAGCGGCAGACGGCCGACGCCGGCGACGTGCAGCTCGCCGCCGCCGGCAGCGTGCGCGGCACGGTCACTGCGGCCAACGGCGGCAAGGTCGGCATGGCGATGGTCGAGCGCCGTCGCGTCGGCGAGACCGAGTGGAGCGAGCCGGTGATGGCGATGGGCGGCAAGTTCCGCGTGCCCGGCCTCGGCGCTGGCCGCTACGAGCTGCGCGCGCGCCAGCTCGACCTCGGCGAGCCCGGCGCCGGCGACACCGATGGCGCCGGCCCGATCGTCGAGGTCGACGTCAAGGCCGGCGAGACGGCCCAGGTCGAGCTGCGCACGAAGTGACCCGGGCGACGACCGCGCCATCGGCGTGCGCGCCGGCGTGCGGCGCCGCGCTGCGGCCTCAGGCTGACGGGGCGCTGCGGTCGTCGCATCGGCGCAGGGCGCTCGCCGACGCGTGATCCGCGGTCCGAGCGTCCGTCAGCGCACACGCGCAGCGCCGGACCGCCGCGCCGTGTGACCGGGCGCCGCCCGGCGCGCGCGTCACTTCGTCGGGTTCTTCTTCAGCCACGCCTTCGCTTCGGCGGCGTTGGTGAAGCGCTGGCCGGTGATCGCGAACACGGCGTCCTTCACCTTGCCCTTCCAGACGTTCCACGACTTCCAGCGGGCTTCCCAGTACTCGGCCGGCGGGTTGTCGGCGGCCTCGACGTTCTCGGCGAGCGGCTCGTCCATGTTGCGCAGCAGCATCGGCATCGCCTGCGCCTCCTTGTGCGCGATCGCGAGCTCGAGGATCGCCTCCTGCACGATGACGCGGTCGAGGTGGTACTCGCGATCGAAGAGGCCGTCGATCTCGCCCCACTGCGCCTTGTCGTAGCCGCCGCGCGAAAGGCCCTTCACCAGCTCGGCCATCACCGTCGGATGCGGCGCGACCTTGGCGTTCTTCAGCAGCTTGCGGATCGCGGCGTTGGCCTCGGCCTTGGGCTGGTTGGCCAGCAGTTCGGCGGCGCGCTTGCGCAGCACGACCGACTTGTCGGTCTCGACCACGGCGGCGAGCGGCTTCACCAGCAGCTTGTTGGAACCCTCGGCGAAGCCGTTGAGGCCGCGGTTCTTGTCGGCCATCGACGGGTTGCCCTTGGTCAGCTTGGTCCACTCGTCGAGCGCCGCCTTGGCCTTCTTGTCGTCCCAGGCCTCGACCGCGACCGCCGGCGCGGCGGGGGTCGCCGCCGCCGGCTTGTCGCCCGCCGGCTGCGGCGCCGGGGCAGGGGTCGGGTCCTGGGCGGCGAACAGGCAGGCGACGAGGGCGGCCAGCATGGTGGCGCATGATAGCGGCGCGGGTGTCGAAGAAGTGGACACCGGCGCGCTGGCCCCGGCTTCATTCCGCCGGCGGCATCGGCCGATCAAGGACGCATGCGCACGCTTCCCCTGCTTGCCTTGCTGCTGTTGCCGTTCCTCGCCGGCTGCCTCGAAATGGACCAGACGATCACGCTCGCTGCCGACGGCAGCGGCACGCAGACCGTCAAGATGACCATCCGCGACGCGACGCTCGCCGAGGTGCAGCGCGTCAGCGCCGCCGCCGGCGCGGTCAGCGAGGCGACGAAGGCCTTGTTCGACAAGGAGCTCGTGCGCCGCGACCTCGAGGCCGCCGGCATGACGCTCGACAGCCATGCAACCGAGGCGAAGGACAAGAAGCGCCGCGTCGACCTGACCGCGTCGTTCAAGACGTTCGCGGCCCTGCAGGCGAGCCCGCTCGCCGGCTCGCGCGCGGAGTGGGAGCTCGGCGCCGGTCCCAAGCCCGGCACCGTCAAGCTGACGCTGTATCCGCAGGGCAAGACCGCGTGGACCGAGGCGCGCGCGAAGGCCGAGGCGATGCAGACGGAGAGCGATCCGATCGCGGAGTCGTTCTTCCGCAAGAAGCAGGCGGAGCTGAGCGGCCTCGATCTCGTCGTGCGCTTCCAGGTGCCCGGCGACGTGCTCGTCTACACCGCCAACATGGAGAAGACCGGCGATCGCGAGGTGACCGCGCGCATCGCCGCCGAGCAGATCAAGACGCCGCAGGACCTCGTCCGCCGGCTGGCGCCGCGCTACGAGGTCATCTTCGACGGCAAGGACTGCAAGCTGCCGGCGCAGTGATCGCGGGGCCCTCGTGCGCGCCTTCCTGCGCTGGCTGCTGACGATGTCTGGCGGCCTCGTCGCCGGCGTCGGCGTGACGCTGCACGGTCAGGTCGCGTTCGCGCGCTTCCTGCAGCACGAGGTCGACGGGACGTTCTTCGTGTGGCGCGCGATCGGTCGCGCGACCTACTGGTTCCAGGGCGAGTCGACGCAACTGGCGTTGGCGATGGCCGAGGTGCCCGAGTCGGCGCTGCGCGCCTCGGACGTCGCGGCATGGACGCTCGTCGCCATCGGCGGGCTCGTCGCGCTCGCCGGCGCGCTGCTGCCGCGCCACGGACAAGCGCCGGGCAAGCGCCGCCGCGGTCGCTGAGGCGCCGAAGGCGGCGCG
This sequence comes from Planctomycetota bacterium, assembly GCA_040375075.1. Lineage (GTDB taxonomy): Bacteria > Planctomycetota > UBA1135 > UBA1135 > UBA2386 > UBA2386. The sequence continues at coordinate 4,008 of JBEITC010000236.1, forward strand.
CGCAGCCCCAAGCGCCGAACCGCTTCGCGGGCGCTGCGTGGTCGCGAAGGCGGCCTCGGCGGCAACCCGGGAGCCGGTGGCGCGAGCCGCCCTCAGGCGCTCACAGTTCGCGGAACTTGCCGCCGTTCTGCGCGGCCATGCGGCGCATCAGCTCGGCCGGCGGGATCGACAGGTCGGGCTGCGCCTGCCGGCCTTCCGGCGGGGTCGCGGAGCTGATGAAGATCGCGTTGATGCGCACGCCGGCCCAGCGATTCGACTCCTCCACGAGGCGCAGGATCTCCAGCGGGTCCTGCACTTCGCCGACCGTCGGCGCGCCGTCGGAGACGATGAACAGCTCGTCGACGTTCGTGTCGTAGCGCGAGCCGTAGACGAGCGACTTGATCTTCAGCGCCGTCTCCATGCCGGCCCACACGTTGGTGCCGCCATCGGCGCGCATCTCGTCGACGTACTTCTTGAAGGCCTCGCGGTTCTTGTCGTTCGCCGGCACGAGCTCGTCCTTCCACGACTTCGACTTCGGGTTGCCGTTGAACGAGACGAGGTTGAACTGAGAGTTCGCCGGCAGCGCGTCGCAGGCGCGCTTGAGCTCGCGCTTGGCGAAGTCCAGGCGCACCGAGCGCTTCTTCTTGCCGTCGCCGTCGTCCTCGTCCATCGGCCACTGCATGCTGCCGGACAGGTCGACGACGAACACGACGCGCGTGCCGGTGACCGGGATGCCGCAGAAGCCGCCGGCGGACGTGCCGGGGCCCTTCTTGGCGTCGGGCGCGCGCTTCTGCGCGACGGTGATCTTCGACTTCTCGGTCTCCCAGAACGCGCGCCAATCGCCCGGCTGGTCGGCGCGGTAGACGGCGCCGGTCATCGCCACGAGCAGTTCGTGCGCCTGCGTCAGCAGCAGGCCGGAGAGCTTGCCGGACTTCACGTCGGCGGGGCTGGCGGCGAAGCGCTCGAGCACGCCGATCAGCGCTGGCACGACGTCCGCCGTGCGGAAGTCGTCGAGGAAGCGCACCAGTTCCATGTCGGCGCGCCACGACGTGCGGCCCAGCGCGCCGATGCATGCGCGCACGGCGGCTTGCAGCGCCGGCGGGGGCGGCGTCGGCTCGGCCTTCGCGGCTTCGGGCTTCTTGTCGCCGTCGGCGGCCTTTGGTTCGCCGGCCTTCGGCTCACCGGCCTTCGGTTCGCCGGCCTTGGCGGCGTCGCCGTCCTTCTTGCCGCCTTCGTCGGCCTTCGCCGCGTACTTGGCGAACGTCGCGCGCAGCGCCTTCGCCGCCGCCATCACGGCCGCGGGCGAGGCGTCCTTCTCGATCGCCGCGATCAGCGCCGGCGCGGTGGCCTCGTCGTCGAGCAGGCCCAGCGATTCGGCGGCGCTGGCGCGCACGACCGCGTCCGGATCGGCGAGAGCGGCCTCCAGCGCCGGTCGCTGCGCCTTGTCCTTCGTCGCGCCGAGGCAGCGCACCGCCGCCGTCTGCAGCGCGATCGCCTGCGCCTTGTCGGCCTTCACTTCCCCGCGCGCGGTCTTCGCCAGTTCGGCGAGCGCGGCCGCGCTCTTGAACTTCGCGGCGGCCGCCTCGGCGGCGGCGCGCACCTCGTGCGGCGCCATCGCGTACTCGTACTTGCCGTTGTCGATGCCGATCGCGGCGACCGCGAGCACGGCGCGCGCGGCGTCGGCGTCGTCGAGCGCGACGACCGCGCGCAGGATCTCCTCGAGGTCGCCGCCCCATGTCGGCGTCGTCAGGCCGTTCTTGACCAGCCCGAACTTCACCGAGAACGCGTCCTTGGTCGCGATGCCCTTGGCGCGGAAGTCCATCTTCCCGGTGCGATAGAACTTCAGCCACGCGTCGAGCGCCTTGATCGACTTGTCGTCGGCGGGGGCGACGGCGACGCGACCGGGTGCGACCGGGGTCGGCGCGGGTGCGGCGAACAGCAGCGAGACGGCGGCGAGGTGGGCGAGCATGGTGGCGCGGGGTCGCGCCATGCTAGCGGGCGGATCGCGCGGCGGATCGCTCGCGCCTGTCGGTCGTCACCGGCCGCCGGTCAGGTCCGCCGGCGCGGCGGTCGGGGTCGGCGCGCCGGCGCGGTCGCGCAC
>JBEITC010000229.1:0-6236 GCA_040375075.1 Planctomycetota bacterium
GCCCGCGGCGGCGGCAGCGCCGCGCGCGCGCTGGGCGGCGGGCACGGCGCCGAAGCGCCCGGCGCGCCGCTGGCGCAGCACCGCGCGGCGTCCGGCGAGCGCGCCGTCGCGCAGGCCTGCGCGGCGGCCCTTCTCGACGCCGCGCTCCTCGCCCATGGCGAGCAGCACGTCGAGCGTGTTGCGCATCGGACTCGCTGGCGCCTTCTGCTTCTCCGTCGCCATCGGCGTGGACTCCCGGCGGCCCGAGGTTGGCCGCACCGCGAAAGGGTAGCTCCGCCATGGCGATGTGCTGACCCCCGCACCGAATCCGCCCATGCGGCATGCCGTAGCAGGCGCACGCCGACCACGCGCCGGCGTCGTGCCGCTGGCCGCCGAAGGCCCTGCCGCCGCCGTCGTTGCGTCGCCGCCGCCGCCGACGCACGATGCCGCGATGCTCCGCATCGTCGCCGTCCAGGATCCCAGCAAGGCCGCCGCCCCCGGCGGCGGTTTCGACGCCGTCGTCCTCGTCGCCCACACCCCCGCCGGGCTCGGCGGCTACGTCGCCGCGCTCAAGGCGCCGCTCGCAGCGCTGGCCAAGGCCGACGCGCGCATGGCGAGCGCGGTCAACCTGCTGCCGGCCGACGGCGTCGCCGGCCATCGCCTCGTCGTCGCGCCGACCGGCCCGCTGCAGCGCGACCACGACGACGTGCGCCGCTACGCCGAGGCCGCCAAGGCCGGCGTGCGCCGCGCCCGCGACGCCGGCGCTTCCGCGGTGCTGCTGCTGCTGCAGAACCCGCCGAAGAACCCCGCCTACGCGCACTTCGCCACCGTCGCAGCGCTCGGCGCCGCCGGCGGCCTGTGGGAGCCGCTCGAAGCGCGCGAAGCGCTGGGCGAGGCGGCGACCGAACCGGTCAAGACGCTCGGCGTCGGCGTGCTCGGCGGCGCGTTCCCGGCCGAGGCCGCGGCGTGGGTCGAAGCGACCGAGGCCGGCCTGCGCCTCGCGCGCGACCTGTGCGGCACCGAGCCCGAGCGCATGGCGCCGCCGCGCTTCGCCGCGTTCGTGCAGGACGCGTTCCGCGGCAGCAAGGTCAAGGTGACGGTCCAGAAGGACGTCAAGAAGCTGCAGCAGGAGTACCCGCTGCTGATGGCGGTCGCGCGCGCGTCGCTCGCCGTGCCGCGCCACCGGCCGTGCGTCGTGCGCCTCGAGTACACGCCCAAGGGCAAGATCGAGCGCACGCTGCTGCTCGCCGGCAAGGGCCTGACCTACGACACCGGCGGCGCTGACCTCAAGACCGGCGGCTTCATGGCCGGCATGAGCCGCGACAAGGGCGGCGCTGCCGCCGTCGCCGGCCTCGTGCTCGCCGCGGCGAAGCTCGGGCTCAAGGGCGTGCGCCTCGTCGCCGAGCTCGGCGTGGTGCGCAACAGCATCGGCAGCGACGCGTTCGTCAGCGACGAGATCATCGCGAGCCACGCCGGCTGCCGCGTGCGCATCGGCAACACCGACGCCGAGGGCCGCCTCGTGCTCGCCGACCTGCTGAGCCACCTGCGGCTCGACGCCGCCGCGGCCGAGCAGCCGCACCTGTTCACCGTCGCGACGCTGACCGGCCACGCCGGCCGCGCCGTCGGCCCGTACAACATCGCGCTCGACAACGGCCCAGCACACGCGGCCGCCGTCGCCGAGTCGCTGATGAAGGTCGGCGACGCCGTCGGCGACCCGTTCGAGGTCTCGCGCCTGCGCCGCGAGGACTTCGACTTCGTCGCGCCGAAGAGCAAGGCCGACGACACGCTGTCGTGCAACAACCTGCCGAGCAGCGGCACCGCGCGCGGCCACCAGTTCCCGATGGCGTTCCTCTGCCTCGCGTCGGGCCTCGCCAAGCACGGCGGCGACAGCGCCGTGCCGATGCCGTTCACGCACGTCGACATCGGCGGCAGCGGCTGCGAAGGCGGCGACTGGCAGCACGGTCGCCCGAGCGGCCGCCCGCTGGTGGCGATGCTCGCCGCGCTGTGCGGCGCGATGCCGCCGGCCTGAGGCAGGCACGCGCCGCGGGCCGGCGCGCTTGGGGCCGACCAGCGCGTCGACGCCAAGCCGCGACGGCGGGAGACGCCACGTGATTGCGCACCTCGGTCGCGTCGACCGCAGCACTCGGGTCGGCGGTCGCCGTGGTCGCCGCGTCGCTCCGCCCCGCGGCGTGTCGTCCGCCACCACCGCCCGCGCCAGGGCTATCGGATCCCTCGAGCCACCGCGCCTCAGCCGACGACGGCGCGCGCGATCAAGGCGCGCAGCCGCTCAGGCGTCGTCGCCGTCGTCTTGCAGACGAAGCCGCTCTTGTGGGCGAAGGGCACGTCGGGCTCGGCCTCGAGCCGCGAGAAGTCGAGGCGTGGATCGTCCTCGTAGCGCTGCAGGCCGTAGCCGGGTCCGCGGCGATCGGGATAGACCATCACGCCCACCACCGCTTCGAGTCCCTGCTTGCGGATGAAGTGCGCGACACCGGCCGACGGCTCGTCGAGCATCGGGTCGGTGCGCGGCACGAACAGCGCCTCGACCGTCGTGGCGCCTGCGACCACCGACCAGCGTTCGCCATGGCGGGCGACGAACGCGAGTTGGTCGCGCACGGTGCGTAGGTAGTCGAGCAGGTCCTGCCCGACGAGGCGCATGTAGTCGTAGACCGTCTCGCCGGGTCGGTGGATCGCCGCCGCCGCGAAGCGGCGCAGGAGCGTCGCGTCGATCGGCGAGCCGAGTCGCGCGACGGCCCGCCGCGGCACGCCGAGCCACTCGGCCGTGCGCTTGGGGCCGCGCGAATCGAACCACTCGGCCGGTTCGAGCCACTCACAGAACATGCGCGCATCGTCGTAGAGGTCGAGCGCCTGCAGCACGAGGCTCAACGCACACGTCGGCGGGTGCTCGCGCGGGAAGTGGTGGTGGTCGAAGTTGTGCAGCGCGGCATCGTGGGAACCGCCGACGTCGACCGTCGCCACGCTCGGATCGGCGAGTTCCTCGGGCGTCGGGTCGCGCCGTTCGATGCTGCAACCGTGCACCGCGGCGAGGACGCAGCAGGCGAGCAGGTCGTCTTTGTGGGAGCCGCCTGGATGGGTGACGATGCGACGGAGCATGGGCATGGGGAGTTGGACGGCGACCGCAGGACCCTTGGATGCGAGCGGGACGCGGCGGCCGCACCCGACGACTTCGCCCGGGGCGAATCCCTGCGGCACGGCACACGGTCGCTGTCGGACGCGGCGAGGATACCGAGTCGCGCAGCGTGCGCACCGGTCGCGCGCTCCGCATGCAGCGCCGCCATCACGGCCGCCGGCGCGAGTCGAGCGAGCACGTGGGCGCTGGACCGCGATGCTCCCGCGGCGCGCCAGCGGACCGCCGTGGTTGCGAGTTGGGCCCTTGCCGATCCACGGCAGCGCATCGGCAGTGATCCCAAGCGGTCGCGCGCCGCTGCTGCCGCCAGCGCCTTGGCTCGCCACCGCCGGCGGGCACTTCGGCGTCCGTCAACGCCGCGTGCGCGTGGCGCCACGGAGCCACGGCCGACCCCGGCCCGGCACCCAGCCGTACGCACCGTCCCGCCACCGCACGTGGAAGCGCCGATGCCGCCCCATGCCCACGCCGCAGCGGACGGATCGCGACGGGCGCAGCGGCCGCTCGCCTGTGGCCTGGTCGCCGGCGGCGGGCCTCACGCCGCGCGCGTCCGGCCGTCCCTCACGGAAACAGCGTCCACTTCACCAGCGGGATCGTCGCGAACGCGAGCGCGGTGTTGATGACGATCGCACGCGCCAGCAGCCGGCTGTCGAGTTGGAAGCGGTCGGCGACCACGAGCGTCAGCAGTTGGCTCGGCATCGCGCCCTCGAGGGTCACGGCTTCGAGGTAGGGCGCCTTCATGTCGAGGAGGCGCGCGGCCCAGAACACGACGAGGGGCGACACCAGCAGCTTGACGCCACTCACCGCCGCGAAGGGCAGCGGGCGCTCGAGCCGCTGGAAGCGGAGCGCCATGCCGAGCGAGAGGATCATCAGCCCCGACACCGCGCCGCCGAGCACGCCCGCGCCGTGCAGGACGAAGGCCGGCACGGGCACGGCGAGGAACTTGCACGCGAGCGCGGCCACGAGCGTCCAGAGCGGCGGCAGCCGGACGACCTGCCCGAGGCTCTGTCGCAGGCCCAGTCCCGTCGCGTCGCTGAAGCGCATCGCCAGCAGCGAACCGACGATCAGGTTGAGCGGCGCCACCGTGACCTCGCAGAGGATCGCGACCTTCGCCATGTCGGTCGCGGCCTGCGGCTGGAGCCCCTGCAGCACCGGCAGCCCGAGGTAGGTCACGTTGCCGAACGCGCACGCGAGGATCAGCGCGCCCTTGGCCGGGCGCGCGAGGGGCAGCCACCGCAACACCAACCAGCCGGCCGCGAGGCAGGCGACCATGCCGGCCCCCGCCGCGAGCGGCACCTGGTACAGCACGCCGGCGAGGTCCGAGGTGTAGATGACCTTGAAGATCAGCGCCGGCAGCAGGACGTGGAGGACGAGCCGGTTGATCGACTTGCGGAAGTCCTCGATGTTCCAGTCGGGGAACAGCCGCTGGAGCGCGCTGCCCAGGAGGACGATGGCTCCGAGGGAGAGGAAGACATCGAGCATGAGCGAGGTCGTGCGGAAGACGGTGCGAGTTGCGGGCGCGGCTCGATCCGGGCGACGCGCCCGCAGCTGGGCAGCAAGGCGGCAGCGGGCCGCGTGACGCCGGCTGCGCCATGTTGCGGCCGCCGCCCCCTGTGCGTCCAGGAGCCTGTGCGTCCAGGAGCCTGTCCGTCCAGCAGCCTGTGTCACGGGCCGCGCGCCGCGCCGCGAGGCGAGGCCGCGCGAGCCGGCACGGTCGCTCAGGCCTGCAGCGCCTCGCGCAACCGCGGCAGCATGCGCTCGATGTCGGCCATCGAGCAGGCGCCGACCGAGATGCGGCACCAGCCGGTCTCATCGGGCAGGCCGAAGGCCTGGAACGGCACCACCGCCATGCCGGCCTTCTCGAGCAGGAAGCGCCGCAGTTCCTCGTTGTTGGCGAAGCGCGTGCCGACGAGGTCGAAGCGCACCGTCAGGTAGATCGCGCCCTGCGGCTCGATGACGTCGATCGGGATGCCCGCCTGCGCCATCGCGCGGAAGCCCTGGTACAGCGCGTCGAGCCGCAGCTGGATCTGCGCGGTGAAGCCGCGCTGCCACTCGTGGCGCGCGTCGACCGCGTCGAGCCACTGCGCCGTGGCGATCTGCTCGGCGCGCGGCGCCCACGCGCCGACGTGGCCGAGGTAGTCGCGCATGCGCGCGATGATCGCCGGCGACGCGACCGCCCAACCGACGCGCATGCCGGTCGCGGCGAACGACTTGCTGATCGCGTCCAGCAGGATCACGTACGGCGCGCACGCCGGCACCAGCTCGATCGGCGTGACGTGCTTCTGCCCGCCGAAGGTCAGCGTCCAGTAGACCTGGTCGTAGAGCAGGAACAGCGCCTTCTGGCCGGTGCCCTTGCGGCGCTCGTTCTCGTCGACGACGAGCTGCGCGATGGCGCGCAGCTGCTCGGTCGGGATCACCGTGCCGGTCGGGTTCTGCGGCGAGTTGACGACCAGCAAGCGCGCGTCGCGCACGTGCGGCGCCAGCTCGGCGGCGGTCGGGTGGAAGCGCGTCGCCTTGGTCACCGGCACGGTGATCGCGCGCGCCGAGAACAGCTGCACGTAGTAGCTGTTGTTCCACGACGGCACCGGGTAGACGACCGTCTCGCCCGGGTCGAGCACGCAGCCGTACGCGGCGAACAGGATCGGCCGCGCGCCGCTGGCGATCAGCACCGACTCGATCGGGTAGCGCAGGCCGAGCTCGCGCTCGTAGTAGCGCTGCACCGCCTGCCGCAGCTCCAGCACGCCGTCCGACGGCGGGTAGTTGGTGTGGCCCGCGCGCAGCGCCGCCTCGGTCGCCGCGATCAGCTGCGGCGGCACCGGGAACTGCTTGGGGTCGAAGTCGCCGACCGTCAGGTTGCAGACCTCGCGGCCGGCGGCCTGCATGGCGCGGATCTCGGCCGCGACCTTGAGGATCGCCGACCCCTTCATGCCGCGCGCCATCGTCGAGTGCGATGCGTCGGCGACGGCGGGATCGAGGAACAGGGACTTGGTGTCGACGGGGTTCAGCACGGTCGGGGGGCGAACAGGATAGGCCCCGCCCGCCGCGACGGAAGCGCGACTTGGCGCGGAGCGCCGCCGGCGGTCGGCGGCACCCGCGGGTCGCCGGCGGCGCCGCC
>JBEITC010000480.1:0-3003 GCA_040375075.1 Planctomycetota bacterium
GACGAGGTCGTAGGCCTGCTTGGCGCGCTGGCCGACCTTCTGCGACTTGGCGACGCTGGCGAAGTTCGACAGCGTGCTGACGCAGGCCTTGATCAGGTCCTGCTCCTCCTTGGCGAAGGCGTCCTGCGCGACGGCGGGGCGCAGGCAGCCGGCGGCGGCCAGCAGGACCAGGAACGGAACGGTGCAGAGGGGTCGATGCATCGGGAGCGGCGCCATGAGCGGCGGGCCAGCTTACGCCGCCGCCGCGCCGACGGCATCCGTCCCAAAGCGGATCCTGCGCCGCCCCACCGCGCCCCCCGCCCGTCACATGCCGAGCGTCAGCACCAGCCCGTTGCTCGTCACGAAGCCGAACGGCGTCAGCGGCGGGCTGTAGGTGATGCCCTGGCCGACGACGACGAAGCCGATCAGCGCCGGGTTGCTCGGGATCGCCAGCGGCTCCTGCACGGACGAACCGCTCGGCACGTAGGCCGACGCGATCGGGTTGACGACGTGCAGCTGGCAGCCCGGCATGCCGAGCGCCGTCAGGTCGACCGGCGGCAGCGCGCGCACCGTCGACAGCAGCAGCGCGCCGAAGCCCGTGCCCGTCGGGATGTTGGTCGTCTGCAGCTGGATCGTCGTGCCGAGCACCGGCCGCGCGCTGGCGTCGACGCGCACGCCGAGGAACGCCGTCGCGCACAGCGACGTCGGCGTCGCCAGCTGCGTCGACAGGTCGGTGAGGCCCGGATCGGCGGTGACGCCGCCCGGCGACCAGCCGACGCCGTAGCCGTTGCCGGCCGCGGTCACGGCACCCCAGACGATGTGCACGGTGCCGTTCGGCAGGAAGCGGAACTGGAAGGTCGCCGTGCCGCCGCCGCTGAAGTTGTTGACGCCGTTGAAGGTGACGCGCGCTTCGGTCGGCGTCGCCTCGTACAGCACCTGGCCGCTGCCGGCGCCGGCCGGGTTGAAGTCGTGCCACAGAGCGCACCAGCGCGGCGCGCCGCCGAGCAGGCCGCTCGCGGTCGGCGAGAAGCCGGTGCCGTTGCTCGCCGCCGGCGAGACGAAGCCGTTGCTGCACACGCGCAGCGTCGTCGTCGAGCCGCCCGGGTACGGCAGCGTGAACGGCAGCGTCACCGTCGTCTCGCTGTCGTCGGTCAGCGTCAGCGCCGTGCCGGCCGGCGTGACCATCGACGCGCCGGTGTCGGCGATCGTGTAGGCGCCCGCGGCGAACGTGTGCGTCATCGAGCGGTTGGCGAGGTCGAAGCCCGCCGGCGCGCCGAAGATCTCGTACATCACCGGCGTGCACGCGCCGCAGCTGCTGCCGACCGACTCCTTGCGCGCGACCGGCTGGCCGCCGGGCACCTCGCTGAGGACGTCGACGGTGAGCGCGCCCGGGCCGACGCGCGCCTGGTCGATCTTCACCACGCCGTAGCCCGGCGCGACCGAGCAGTCGAACCAGACGTTGTAGAACGTGTTCCACTCGAGCGCGTTGCCGGCCGGCGCGCTGAACACCAGCTCGGTCGCGGTGCGCGTCCAGGTCCAGTCGTTGAGCGCGTTGCCGTCGACGTCGCGGAAGCCGACGCCGGTGATCGTCGCCGCCGCGTCGAGCGGGACGCGGATGGTCGCGCCAGCGCGCGAGTTGTCGACGTTCTGCACCGCGTACTCGTAGTGCCAGCTGCCCGTTGCCGGGCTGGTGATCTTGCTGGCGACGAGGAAGCGGCCGTCGTCAACGCCGTTGCCGGCGAGGTCCCAGTTGGCGCCGGTCCAGCGCGTCAGCACCGAGCCGAACGCCGAGGCGCCCGACGCCGTGCACGACCAGCCGGCGCCGGTGCCGGTGATGTTGACCGGCCGGTTGCACTGGTTGTTGCCGCGGTTGCCGACCGGCTCGCCGACGATGACGAGCTGCGTCTGCGCGTAGTACTGTGCGCCGGCGACCAGTTCCTGCTCGCGCACGACGATGCGGTTCTTCACCGAGCCGAAGGCCGAGACCATCGACGACGTCAGCGAGCGCACGCGATCGGTCGCCGCGGCGCCGGCCACCACCGGGTCACCGGCGTCGAAGTAGCTGCCCAGCGAGTTCCACGTGCCGAGCCACGGGTTGATCTCGTGGTTGGGGCCGAGGTTGTACTGGCTGGCGTTGGTGCCGCTGCCGTAGGTGTCCGAGCAGCCGACGAAGAAGAACGCGCCGCCCGTCGTCGTGCACGGCATGCACGGGCCGGTCGAGAAGTTGTAGGGCACCATCGAGTGCTTGCTGTGCCCCTGGCCGCTGACCTGCACCATGCGGCCGCCGCTCTCGCGCGCCAGCAGGAAGGAGATCTTCGGGTACGTGTCGACCATCACGCCGCCGCTGTTCGCGACCCACGGCACGTTGACCGTGCCGCGGTTGCAGTGCGAGTGGCCGATCATGAAGCCGGCCTCGCCATTGGGGTACGCCGCGCCCTGGCGGCCGTAGTAGGCGATGTCCGTGATGTCGTAGATCTGGATGTCCGTGCCGGGCACGGCGTTGGCTTGGGCGAGGACTGGCGCCGCGCAGAGCGCGCCGACGAGGAGACGAGAGCGCATGGTCGGCCCATCGCACCCCGGCGGGCCGGCCCTGTCCATCGGGCGGACCCCGGCGCAGCGTGCCAATCCTGTCTGCGCACGATCACCGGAGCGGCGGCGGCCGCGCGCCGGCTGTCAGCCGGCCTGCCACCACCCCACCACCGCCCGCTTGCGCGCCGCCGCCCGGCTCCTACCGTGCGCGTCCCGCGCCGTGGTCAGACGGCCCGGGGACGTTTCGTGACCGACACCATCGCCACCCGCATTGCCTCCGAGCTGCAATGCCGCGCCGAGCAGGTCCTCGCCGCGGTTCAGATGCTCGACGAGGGTTCGACCGTCCCGTTCATCGCCCGCTATCGCAAGGAAGCGACCGGCGGCCTCGACGACACGCAGCTGCGCACGCTCGAAGAGCGGCTCGCGTACCTGCGCGAACTCGAGGAGCGCCGCACCGCGGTGCTCGCCAGCATCGAGGAGCAGGGCAAGCTCACC
>JBEITC010000415.1:0-3725 GCA_040375075.1 Planctomycetota bacterium
ACCCGCGGCGGCGCTCCGGCTGGCGATGGGCGTCGCGCCGCGCGCGCAGCGGCGACGCGAGGCGCCAAGCAACGACGTCGACGGAGCTCATGCGGCGACCCCCGCGGCCGCGCGCAGCCGCGCGAACAGGTCGTCGCGGCGGCGGCGCGCCACCTCGAGGTCGCGCGTCTGCAGCGAGCGGCGGATGCGCTCCTTGCGGTTGCCGCGATGCACGACGTAGTGGATCCACCACCAGCCGTGGTTCTGCCACAGGTGATGGTTCGGGTTGCCGTCGTCGATGCGGATCGACAGCGTCGGCGTGGCGGGCGGCGTCGGGGTCGACGGCGCGTGGGCCGGCGACGTCAGGCTCGCCGGCTGGAAGTTCGACTGCTTCAGGATCGGGTGCATGCGTCCTCGCGGGGAACGCACCCGGAGCGGCCGGCGGCCGCAGGAGCCTTCGTTCGCCGGGCCACTCGGCCCGCGCGCATCGGTCCGGCCCACGCGGGCCGGACCAGACCACCTTGCCGCTCCTCGGCAGGTTGGCCGCCCCCCGCTCGCGCGAAGGGCTGTCCAGATGCTGACGAAGAAGCTAGCGCGCGTCGGCGATCCGTCAACCGCCGCGTGTGTCATACGGCGACGCATCGCCGCCCCCGAAACGCCACCGGCCGACCCCATGGGGCCGGCCGGCGGTCACGCGCCGGGAAGCCGGCGCGCGGGCAGCGACGAGCGGATCAGACCCCGAAGGCCTTCTTCACCGCGTCGATCGCGTTCAGCTCCTCCCACGGGAAGAGCTTGACCGTCACGGTCTTCTCCTGACCGGCGTTCTTGAACGTCTTGGTGACCGTCTTGCAGTCGCGGCCCATGTGGCCGTAGCTCGCGGTCTCGCTGTAGATCGGCGTGCGCATCGCGAAGCGCTGCTCGATGAAGTACGGGCGCATGTCGAACTCGGGCATGCCCATCAGCACCTTGCCGATCTCGCCGTCGGTCATCTCGACCTTCGCCGTGCCGTAGGTGTTGACGTAGAAGCCGACCGGCTTGGCGACGCCGATGGCGTAGGCGACCTGCACCAGGACCTCGTCGACGACGCCGGCGGCGACCAGGTGCTTGGCGACGTGGCGGGCGGCGTACGCGGCGCTGCGGTCGACCTTGCTCGGGTCCTTGCCCGAGAAGGCGCCGCCGCCGTGCGCGCCCTTGCCGCCGTAGGTGTCGACGATGATCTTGCGGCCGGTGAGGCCGGTGTCGCCGTGCGGGCCGCCGATGACGAACTTGCCCGTCGGGTTGACGTGGTACTTGATGTCCTTGCCGAACAGCGCCTGCACGCGCTTGGGCAGCTTCTTGACGACGCGCGGGACCAGGATCTCGATGACGTCCTTCTTGATCTTGGCGAGCATCTTCGACTCGCCGTCGAAGTCGTCGTGCTGCGTGCTGACGACGATCGCGTCGATGCGCAGCGGCTTGCCGTCGTCGGCGTACTCGATGGTGACCTGGCTCTTCGCGTCCGGCCGCAGGTACGGCATCGGGCTGTTCTTCTCGCGGCGGATCACCGCCAGCTCACGCAGCAGCCGGTGGCTGATCTCCAGCGGCATCGGCATGAAGTTGTCGGTGTCGCGGCAGGCGTAGCCGAACATCATGCCCTGGTCGCCAGCGCCCTGCTCCTCGGGCTTCTTGCGCTCGACGCCCTGGTTGATGTCGGGGCTCTGCTCGTGGATCGCGGAGAACACGCCGCAGCTGTTCGCCTCGAACATGTACTCGCTCTTGGTGTAGCCGATGCGCTCGATGACCGAGCGGGCGATCTGCTGCACGTCGAGGTAGGCCTTGCTCTTCACCTCGCCGGCGAGGACGACCTGGCCGGTCGTGACCAACGTCTCGCACGCGACCTTGCTGCTCGGGTCGAAGGCGAGGAAGTGATCGATGAGGGCATCGCTGATCTGGTCCGCCACCTTGTCCGGGTGGCCTTCGCTGACACTTTCCGAGGTGAAGAGGTAGGGCATGGGTTGTTCGCTTGGGCGGGCGAGGAAGCTACGCGGAAGCGACCGCCGATGCACGCAGCCGCAGGCCGGGTCGCGAGGGATGACGCGAAAAACCTGCGGGAACCGGCGGCGCCATCGCCGCGTTGGCGCGAAACTCGCGCGCGGCGCCGGCCTGCTTCGGGTCGCGCGCGCTGCCACGCCCTGCCGTCGATCGACCGCCATGATGATCGCACTCGCCGCCATCCCCGACATCGCCGTCGACCAGGGCGGCCTGTCGGTCTCGTCGCAATGGCTGGTCTTGGCCCTGGCCGCCGGGTTCTTCGGCCTGCTTGCACGGCGCGCGCTCGCCGCCAAACGCACCGCGAAGCGCGAAGCCGCGGACGGCGACAAGGCCACGGGCTCGTGAACCCGCTCCGCGCCGCCGTCGCGGTGGCGCTCGCCGCCATGGCCTTCGTCGCCGCGGCGATCGCGCCGGTGTGGACCTACGCGCTGTCGCTGGCGCTGTTCGGCTTGCCCCACGTCGCCTGCGAACTCCGCTACCTCGACGAACGCTTCGGGGCCCGCGTCGACCGCGCGACCTGGCGGCGGCTCGCCGGCGCGCTGGTCGCGATCGCCGGACTGCGCGCGCTCGCCGTGCTCGGCATCGGCGACTTCGCGCTGCGCGCCGCCGTCGAACTGCTGCTCGGCGGCGCATTGGTCGCAGCACTGGCGCCGCGACTCGCGCATGGCGGCGCGCTGCCGCGGGCGCTCGCACTCGCGACGTTGGCGCTGGCGCTCGCCGGCGCGTCGCTGGCGCCCGCCGCCGCGCTGGTCGCCTTCGCCTTGCTGCACAACCTGACGCCGCTCGGGCTGCTGGCCGAACGGCTGCGCGGCCCGGCGCGCGCGCGCGGCCTCGCGCTCGCCGCGCTCGGCTTCGTCGCGTTGCCCACGCTGCTGGTCGCCGGCGGCCGCGCGCCGATGCTCGCCGCACTCGGCCTGCCGCTGCACGACGACGGTCCAGGCGCGCTCGGCGACCTCGCCGCCGTCGCACCGGCGTTCGTTCCTGGGCCGTGGCTCGACGCGCCTTGGGCCGGCGATCTGTTCGCGGCGGCGGCGTTCTTGCAGTGCCTGCACTACCTCGTCGTCATCGGCTGGCTGCCGCGCCTTGGCGCTGGCGAAGAGCCCGCCGCGCCGAAGCTGCGCTGGCCAAAGCCGCGCGCCTTCGCCGGCGCAGTGGTCGCGGGCACGACGCTGCTCGCCGTCGCCTACCTTGGCGACTTCGCTGGCGCGCGCGCCGCGTACGGCGTCATCGCGTCGGTGCACGCATGGATCGAGGTGCCGATCCTGCTGCTCGCCGCCGCCGGCCTCGCCCCCACGTCCACGACCCTGCAACCCGCATGATCTCCTGGGCCACCGCCTTCCTGCTGACCGCCGTGATCGAAGCGCCGCTCGTCGCGCTCGCAGCGCCCGCCGGCAGACGCCGCGAGGCCGCCCTCGATTCGCTGGCGCTCAACCTGATGACGCATCCGTGCGCGTGGTGGAGCGTGCAGCAATGGCCGGCGCAGTGGACCGCGATCGAACTCGCCGTGCTCGCCGCCGAGACCATCGGCTACGCGCTCGCGACGCGCGTGGGTTGGCGGCGCGGCTTCGTGCTCGCCGCCGTCGCCAACGTGGTCACCGCGGCGCTGTCGTTCGCGTTCGTGTGAGCGCGCCCGCCGCGGCTGGGCCACGGCGGCAGCGCGCAACCACGCCGCGCGCGCCAACGGCGCGTGCCCCATGGCGCGCCGCCGCGCCGCC
>JBEITC010000240.1:0-6052 GCA_040375075.1 Planctomycetota bacterium
GGCGGCGTTGCCCTGCTGCAGGTGGCGCCAAGCAGCCAGCGGCGGCAGTTGCGGCAGCGGCGCGTGCGTCGCCGGCGCCTTTGCAGGCGCCTTCGCTGGCGTCGTCGCCGGCACCGGCGCCGGTGGCGGTGGCGGCGGAGCGCCGTGGCCCTGCCCGCGGGGCTCCTGACCGAGGAGACCCGTGGCAAGGGCCGCTGCGGCGAGGAGGCCGACCGCCCGGCGGCTGTCCATGCGCCATTCCATGCCCCGGGTGCATCGGCAGGCGGGCGGGCGCGACTTGACGGTGGGCGGGCAAGAGCCGCGTGCACCGCCGCCGGTGCAGCCTATAGTCCTCGCCCCCCAGTTCGCGACCGATGCAAACCCACCCCCAGACGACGGACCAAGACAAGGGCCTCCAGGACCTCGACCAGGTCGTCATCCGCTTCGCCGGCGACTCCGGCGATGGCATGCAGCTCACCGGCGACCAGTTCACGCGCACCACTGCGCTGATGGGCAACGACATCGCCACGTTCCCGGACTTTCCGGCCGAGATCCGCGCGCCCGCCGGCACGCTGCCGGGCGTCTCCGCCTTCCAGCTGCGCTTCTCGAGCTTCGACATCCACACGCCCGGCGACGCGCCCGACGTGCTGGTGGCGATGAACCCGGCTGCCCTCAAGGTCCACCTCAAGGAGCTGAAGAAGGACGGCATCCTGCTGCTGAACACGGCGTCGTTCTCGCCGCTCGACCTGCGCAAGGCGAAGTACGAGAGCGACCCGCGCACCGACGGCTCGCTGTCGGGCTACCGCACGATCGAGGTCGACCTCGAGGCGCGCACGCAGGAGGCGCTGGCGAACTCGTCGCTCGACAACCGCGCCCGCGGCCGCTGCAAGAACATGTACGCGCTGGGCATCCTGTACTGGATGTTCCACCGCGACGTGGCCCCGACCGAGAAGGCCATCGCGCAGAAGTTCGGCAAGAAGCCGGAGCTGGTCGACGCCAACCTCGCGGCGATGCGCGCCGGCTTCGCCTACGCCGAGACCACCGAGGTGTTCCAGACGGCGTACCGCGTGCCGCCGGCGCCGATGCGCGCGGGCACCTACCGCAACATCATGGGCAACCAGGCCCTGTGCCTGGGCCTCGTCGCCGGCGCGCAGAAGGCCGGCCTGCAGCTGTTCCTCGGCAGCTACCCGATCACGCCGGCGTCGGACATCCTGCACCAGCTGAGCGGCTACAAGCACCTCGGCGTGGTCACCTTCCAGGCGGAGGACGAGATCGCCGCCGTCTGCGCCGCGATCGGCGCGTCGTACGCCGGGTGCCTCGGCATCACGTCGACGTCGGGCCCTGGCATCGCGCTGAAGAGCGAGGCGATGGGCCTCGCGGTGATGGCCGAGCTGCCGCTCATCGTCATCGACGTGCAGCGCGCCGGCCCGAGCACCGGCATGCCGACCAAGACGCAGCAGGCGGACCTGCTGCAGGTCATGTACGGCCGCAACGGCGAGTCGCCGGTGTGCGTGCTGGCGGCGTCGACGCCGGCCGATGCGTTCGAGGTCGGCTACGAGGCCGTCCGCATCGCCACCAAGTACATGGCGCCGGTGGTGGTGCTGTCCGACGGCTACATCGCCAACGGCAGCGAGCCGTGGCTGCTGCCCGACCCGGACAAGCTGCCTGCGATCCCCGTGACGTTCGCGCCGGAGGGGCAGGCAGGCGTGAAGTTCATGCCGTACGCGCGCGATCCGAAGTCGCTGGCGCGCCCGTGGGCGCGGCCGGGCACCAAGGGACTCGTGCACCGCATCGGCGGCCTCGAGAAGGCCGACGTCACCGGCAACATCTGCTACGAGCCCGACAACCACCAGCACATGGTGGACACGCGCGCACAGAAGATCGCCAACATCGCCGACGACCTGCCGCCGCTGCAGACGATCGGGCCGCGCGAAGGCGACGTGCTCGTGCTGGGCTGGGGCAGCCCGCGCGGCGCCATCACCGCGGCGACGCTGCGGCTGCAGCAGAAGGGCCTCAAGGCCAGCTGCGCGTTCCTTCGCCACCTGAACCCGCTGCCGAACGACCTCGGCGAGCTGATGAAGGGCTTCCGCCGCGTCGTGTTGCCGGAGCTCAACAAGGGCCAGCTGGCGATGATGCTGCGCAGCAAGTACCTGGTCGACGTGCAGAGCCACAGCCAGGTCAATGGCCAGCCGTTCAAGAGCCACGAGCTCGAACGGCATCTGTTGAAGGTGTTCGCCGAACTCGGAGTGGAGGTGCGCCCGTGACCGCCGTCGATCGTCCCGTCATGCAGAAGAAGGACTACAAGACGGACCAGGAGGTCCGTTGGTGCCCCGGCTGCGGCGACTACTCGATCCTCAACGCCGTGCAGGGAGCGTTCGCCAAGCTCGGCAAGCAGCTGCACGAGACCGTGATCATCAGCGGCATCGGCTGCAGCTCGCGCTTCCCGTACTACATGGAGACGTACGGGTTCCACACGATCCATGGCCGCGCGCCCGCGCTCGCGACCGGCGTGAAGGCGAGCAACCCGGCGCTCGACGTCTGGGTCGTCACCGGCGACGGCGACGCCATGTCGATCGGCGGCAACCACTTCATCCACGCGATGCGGCGCAACGTCGGGCTCAAGATCCTGATGTTCAACAACCGCATCTACGGGCTGACCAAGGGCCAGTTCTCGCCGACCAGCGAGCAGGGCAAGGTCACCAAGAGCTCGCCGCTCGGCACCGTCGACTATCCGTTCTCGCCGATCGCGCTCGCGCTCGGCGCCGGCGGCACGTTCGTCGCGCGCGGCGTGGACATCCTCGGGCCGCACCTCGAGGACATGGTCTGCCGCGCCAGCGCGCACGCCGGCACGGCCGTCGTCGAGATCTACCAGAACTGCAACATCTTCAACGACGGCGCCTACAAGGGCTTCACCGACAAGGAAGTGCGCGACGCGCGCCTGCTGTTCCTCCAGCACGGCCAGCCGCTGCTGTTCGGCGCCAACAAGGATCAGGGCGTCGCATTCGACGCCAACTTCCGGCCGTACCTCGTGACGGGGGCGGACCTCGGCAAGGCCTTCGTCTGGGACGAGACCGCCGAGTCGCCAGCGCCGGCGATGGCCTTGGCGACGATGAGCGAGAGCGAGTTCCCGGTGCCGGTCGGCGTGTTCCGTCGCCGCGACAAGCCGGCCTTCGAGGACGGGCTGCAGGCGCAGATCGCCGCGGCCCAGGCGAAGAAGCAGGAGTCGCTGCGCGACCTGCTGTACGCCGGCGAGATCTGGACCGTGCAGTAAGCGCTGCCGCCCCAGGCCTTCCAACCGCCGATGCGGCCGACCGAACCAAGTCGGCCGCAACTTGGCTGGTGAAATATCACGATGTCGTGATACATTGATCCGGACGATGGCGACGGCGCTGGCCAACCTGCAAGCGACGCTGAAGCTCCTGTCGGACCCGGTCCGGCTGCGGCTGTGCGCCCTGCTGGCCCGCAACGAGCTGGCGGTGCAAGAACTGGTCGCCGTCACCGGCATGCAGCAGAGCCGCATCAGCAACCACCTGTCGCTGCTCAAGCGCGCCGGCCTCGTGCGCGACCGCCGCGAGGGCACGTGGAGCTTCCACAGCCTCGTCGAGCCCGCCGACGACGGGCCGCTGTCGCCGTCGCTGTTCGCCGCGACCGTGCAGCCGTGCCTCGACAGCGCGGAAGGCCGCGCCGACCAGCTGGCGCTGCGCGCGGTGCTCGACCAGCGCCGGCAGAAGAGCCGGCAGGCGCACGATGCGCTCGCCGACCGCTGGAGCGCCGTCGGCGAGGAGTTCGCGCTCGGCACGCTGCGCGCCGAACTGCTGGCGCACGCGTGGCCGGTCGGTGGCAGGGTCGCCGACCTCGGCTGCGGCGCTGGCTTCCTCGCCCGCTGGCTCGCCGATCGCGGCGGCGAGGTCGTCGCCGTCGACCACAGCGAACGCATGCTCGGCGAGGCCCGGCGCGGCAGCCGCACCGCCCGCGTCGAGTTCCGTCAAGGCGAGCTCGACGCGCTGCCGCTCGCCGATGGCGAGGTCGACGCGGCCTTCTGCAACCTCGTGTGGCATCACCTGCCCGACCACGAGGCCGCCGCGCGTGAGACGCTGCGCGTGCTGCGCCCGGGCGGCGTGTGCGTGGTCAGCGACCTCGAGCCGCACGAGCGCGAGTGGATGCGCGAGCGCATGGGCGACCTGCGCCTCGGGCTCAAGCCCGACCAGGTCGTCGCCGCGCTGGCGCGCGCCGGCTTCCGCGACCTGCGCGTCGAGCGACTCGCCGACCGCTACCGCGTCGCCGACGCCGACAGCGCGCTGACCGACTTCCCGATGTTCGCCGTGCGCGGCCGCAAGCCGCTGCGCGGCGTGTGACCGTTTCTGCTCCGTTACCCCGACAACCTGAACGAACGATGACCGCTACCAACGCTCCGAAGACGAAGACCTCCAAGTCCCGCGTCCTGGGTCCGACCGACTTCAAGGTGAAGGACCTCTCGCTGGCCGAATTCGGCCGCAAGGAGATCCAGCTCGCCGAAGTCGAGATGCCCGGCCTGATGGCGCTGCGCGAGGAGTACCGCAAGAAGCTGCCGCTCAAGGGCGCGCGCATCACCGGCTCGCTGCACATGACCATCCAGACGGCCGTCCTGATCGAGACGCTCGTCGAGCTGGGCGCCGAGGTCCGCTGGGCCTCGTGCAACATCTTCAGCACGCAGGACCACGCCGCCTCGGCGATCGCGGTCGGCCCGAAGGGCACCGTCGAGAAGCCGATGGGCGTGCCGGTCTTCGCCTGGAAGGGCGAGACGCTCGAGGAGTACTGGTGGTGCACCGAGCAGGCCCTGATGTGGCCCGGCGAGGACGGCCCGAACATGATCCTCGACGACGGCGGCGACGCGACCATGATGGTCATGAAGGGCTCCGAGTGGGAGAAGGCCGGCAAGGTCCCGGCTGGCAAGAAGGACGACGGCGAGGACTGGGCCGAGCTGCTCAAGTGCATGAAGGCCTCGATCGCCACCGGCGGTGGCAAGTGGAGCCGCATGCTGCCGGGCATCCGCGGCGTCTCCGAGGAGACGACGACCGGCGTGCACCGCCTCTACCAGCTGCAGAAGGACGGCGTGCTGCCGTTCCCGGCGATGAACGTCAACGACAGCGTCACCAAGTCGAAGTTCGACAACGTGTACGGCTGCCGCCACTCGCTGACCGACGGCCTGATGCGCGCGACGGACGTCATGCTGTCGGGCAAGGTCGCAGTCGTCTGCGGCTACGGCGACGTCGGCAAGGGCTCGGCCCAGTCGCTGAAGGGCCAGGGCGCCCGCGTCATCGTGACCGAGATCGATCCGATCTGCGCGCTGCAGGCGGCGATGGAGGGCTACCAGGTCCTCACGCTCGAGGACTGCATCGACTACGCCGACATCATCGTCACGGCGACCGGCAACTACCAGGTCGTGACGGTCGAGCACATGAAGCGGATGAAGAACAACGCGATCGTCGCGAACATCGGCCACTTCGACAACGAGATCGACATGGCCGGCCTCGCCAAGGTCAGCGGCATCGAGCGGCAGAACATCAAGCCGCAGACCGACCGCTGGGTGTTCCCGGACGGCCACGGCGTCATCGTGCTGGCCGAAGGCCGCCTGATGAACCTCGGCTGCGCCACCGGCCACCCGAGCTTCGTCATGTCGAACAGCTTCACCAACCAGGTGATGGCGCAGATCGAGCTGTTCAACAACAGCAAGAGCTACGACAAGTGCGTCTACACGCTGCCCAAGCACCTGGACGAGAAGGTGGCGCGCCTGCACCTCGCCAAGCTCGGCGTGAAGCTGACGAAGCTCAGCAAGAAGCAGTCGGAGTACCTCGGCGTGCCGGCCGAGGGCCCGTTCAAGCCCGGCCACTACCGCTACTAGTCGACCGCAGGATGGCGCCGGGAGGCCGGCTAGGCCTCCTGGGCTAGGCCTCCTGGACCGGGCGCCTCCTGCCGCCGCGCTGCGGCCGCTCGCGCGGCCGTGGCGCTGGCGAAGCCCGCGATCAGAGCATCGCGGCCCGCGCTGGCGGCCAGAGCCGGGCGCGCGCCACGCCGCGCAACAGCGCGCACGGCA
>JBEITC010000168.1:0-7736 GCA_040375075.1 Planctomycetota bacterium
GCGCAGCGCGCCCTGCGCGACCCATCGCGAGCGCGCGGACGCTTGCGTCGCGGTCGCTCAGCTGCGCGGCGTGAACGCCGCCACCAGCACGACGCTCGGCGCGTCGGTGACGAACGCGGCGGCGTCGCGGCCGTCGAGGCGCACGGCGTCGCGCGGACCGATCGCCATGCCGGCGACGCGGCCACGACCGGACCAGACCAGCACGAGCCGCTGCGGCGCGTCCGGCAGCGCCAGCGCTTCGCCGGCGGCGAGTTCGACCACGTCGGCGACGGCGGTGACGCGGCCCCGCGCGATCATGACGTTGCAGTCCTCGCACGGGCCGCCGAGCAGTTCGCAGTGCACCGGCGCCTCGCCGGGGAAGTCGAGCCGCTGCCGCGGCTGCGCCAGCACGACCTCGCGGCCGTCGACGTCGAGTTGCACGCCATCGCCGCCGACCAGCCACATCGAGCGATCGACGCCCGGCAGGCGCGAGAACGGCCCGTCGCTGCTGATCTGCGCGATGCTGACGCGCCAGCGGAACGGATCCGCGAGCGTCGCGCCCGGCGGATCGATCGCCACCTGCCGCGTGCTGCCGCCGCCGTTCGCCCACGGCATCGCCGGCTGCGCCGCGAACGGGATCGCCGTCACCTCGAGGTTCATGGTTGCCACCGGATCCACGTGTACGCCCACGCCGCGAACATGAGCACGAGACCGTAGCCGGTGACGCGCCAGATCGGCCAGCGCAACAGCAGGTCGGCGAACGAGCGCCCCCGCAGCAGGCACAGCGCCGCATGGGCGCCGACCAGCAGGCCGACCGCGGCGACCGCCGCGCCGAACGGCTGCGCGGCGAAGGCGGCGGCGATGCGGCCGTGCACGAGCAGGCACGCGGCGGTCGTGCAGCCGCACGCCGGGCACGGGATGCCGTACGCGAGCGGCCAGCCGCAGGCGTCCATGCCCAGTTGCTCGTGCGTGCCGTGGCCGCGCGGATCGGGCTGCACGCGCGCGAGCGCGGTGAACGCGGTGGACGCGGCGGCGACGGTGGCGATGGCCCAGGCGCGATCGGCCCACGGCGCGATCGGCCCGTCGGCGACGGGGATCGTGCGCGGCGTTGCGTCGAACGGATCGGCCATGGCAGCCAAGCCTACGAGGCGAGCGCTCGGCGCGACAACGGGGCGGGCCGCACGGCCTCGCCGGCGCTTCCCGCGGCGGCAAGACCGTCGCCGACCGGCTCAGCCGAAGTCGTAGACGTACGCCATCTGGTCGCGGCGCAGGATCGCGTACTCGAGCTTGCCGAGGATCGCGAGCTCGGGGTTCGACGGGTCGATGCCGCGGATCGACGGTTCCTGCATGACGAACCACTTGCGACCGTTCGCGGACTGCGACTCGTAGGCGCCGTGCTCGATGCGGCCGGCGACCTCGAACTGCGTCGGCCCGGAGTAGAAGGCGCGGATGCGGCAGGTCTTCTCGCTCGGACCTGCGAGCCGCCGCTGCAGTTCGTCGCCGGCGAGGTCGACGAGTTCGTGCGCGAGCAGGACCTCGCGCACGTTGACCATCACGGTCGGCGTGCGGATCACCTCGCGGCTGCGCAGCGACACCAGCGTCGCGTCCTGCACGGCGAGGAACGTGCGCGCGTAGTCCTCGAGCAGGTTGGACAGGCGCTTCGTCTTGTTCGGCAGGCGGCCCTTGATCAGGAACACGCCCGTCAGGAACAGGTCTTCGACGAAGGCCATGGTCTCGCCGTCGCGGCGCGATTCGGGTTGCAGGGACATCGGGGGCTTCAGGCGCTGGCTTCGAGCAATCGGCGCACTTCGCCGGCGAGGTAGAACGAGCCGGTGACGACGCGAGGCCCCGGCCGCCGGCGCAGTTCGCGCAGGCCGGCCACGGCGTCCGCCGCCACCGAGCACGGCACGCCGCGCGCGGAGAAGTAGGTCGCAATCACCGCCGCGTCCTCGCTCGTCGTGCCCGAGATCGCGGTGGCGACGACGCTATCGGCAGCGTCGGCGACGGCGCTGAAGGCCTCGCGCCAACGCTTTCCCGCAGCGGAGCCGACCAGGAACGTCGCCTTGCGACCCGGCCACCGGCGGCGCAACTCCGCCGCGACCGCGAGCAGCGACTGCTCGGTGTGCGCGCCGTCGAGCACCAGCGCCTCGCCATCGGGCTCGGCGCGCACTTCGAAGCGGCACGGCAGTTCGGGCCGCAGGACCGGGTCGAGCCGCAGTGGCCGGTCAGGCAGCACGCGCGCGAACGCCGCCGCCGCCAGGGCCAGCGCCGGCAGCTCGAACGCCGCAGCGCCCGGCAGGAAGAACGGCCGCTCGGCGCCGCCGGGCAGCCACAGCACGCCGCGTGCGCCGTCGCCGTCGAAGCGCACGTCGCGCAGGCCGAAGTGCTCGCCGAGCACGAACAGCTCGGCAGCGGCCGCGGCGCAGTGCGCGCGGATGGCCGCGAGGGCTTCGCCGCTGCAGCCGGTGAAGCCGACGCCGCCGGGCCGCACGACCGGAGCCTTCTCGCCGGCGATCGCGGCGATGGTGTCGCCGAGCACGTCGGTGTGCTCGAGTTCGATCGTCGTCACGATGCTGGCGTCGACCGGCAAGGCGCTGGTGGCGTCGTGGCGGCCGCCGAGTCCGACCTCCCAGATGGCGAGGTCGACGGCTTGTTCGCGGAAGTGCTGCGCGGCCGCCAGCGTCATCGCCTCGAAGAACGTCGGCGCGCGCTCGCCGGGCGCCGCCAGCACGCCGCGCAGGATGCGCTCGAGATCGCCGACGGCGATGTCGCGGCCATCGACGCGGATGCGCTCGAGCAGCGTGGTGACGTGCGGCGAGCTGTAGAAGCCCGGCCGCAGGCCCGCCGCCTGCACGAGCCGCGCCAGCAGCGCGCAGGTCGTGCCCTTGCCCTTGCTGCCGCCGACCTGCACCGCCGGACGCGGGCATGGCAAGGCGCCGCTGCGCTGCAGGAACGCGCGCATGGTCGCGAGGTCCCACAGCCGCGCATCAGGGCGCGTGCGTTCGTAGTTGACCAGCTGGCTGAGCAGCGGGGCGAGTCGTTCGGCGGCGGGATCCACGCGGGCTTTTTCGCCACCCCTCTGGCGGGGCGGCAGCGGCGCGCAACACTAACGGCCCGCCGCCCACCGAGGTACCCGATGCTCGCCCGCTCGCCGCTGCTGCTCGCCATCCTGATCGCCGCGCCGTCGTTCGCCGTGCCGCTGTGCGCCCAAGGCAACGACCGCCCCCGCCGCGAGCGCCGCGAGTCGTCGCCGGTCGAGCTCAAGCACCTCGACTTCACGACCACCAAGCTGAAGAGCGAAGCCGTCCAGGCCGAGCTCGACATCGGCGTGTACCTGCCGAAGGGCTACGACGACGCGAAGAACAAGGACGTGAAGTGGCCGGTGGCGATCTGGCTGCACGGCATGTGGGAAGACCCGCTGCGCTTCCACGGTCGCGGCGGCGCTGCCGTGCTCGACCGCTGCATCGGCGACGGCACCATGCCGCCGTGCGTGTTCGTGGCGGCCAACGGCGGCCGCACGTCGATGTACGTCAACCGCAAGGACCAGCGCTGGGAGGACCTGATCACGGTCGACCTGCTGGCCTTCCTGGGCAAGAACTACCGCGTCAGCGAGCAGCGCGAGCAGCGCGCGATCCTCGGCGTCAGCATGGGCGGCATGGCCGCGCTGCGCATCGCCTTCAGCAAGCCGGAGCTGTTCGGCGCCGTCGGCGCGCACAGCTCGGCGGTGTTCGAGGCCGACCCGGACAAGCTGCCCGAACGCATCCGCGGCATGGCCTCGCGCATCGGCCTCGACGAGGTGTTCGGCAATCCGATCCAGAAGGACCCGTGGCAGAAGGCGAATCCGCTCTGCCTCGCGCAAGCGCTGGATCCGAAGGCGCTGAACGGCCTGCGCATCTACTTCGACGCCGGCACCGACGATCGCTACGGCTTCGCCGACGGCAACGCGCTGCTGCACGCGGCGCTCGACGACAAGAAGATCGCGCACACCTGGCGCCTGATCGACGGCGGCGGCCACTCGTGGGGTGCAGGCTTCCAGGACCAGACGCTGCCGTACTCGTTCGCCGTCGTCGGCGCGATGTTCGCCGGCAAGGCAGCCCCGGCCGCGGGGGACAAGGCCCCTGCCGCCGATGGCAAGGGCGCGCCCGCGACGGGCAAGTAGCCAGCGCCCCGCCGCGCCGATGGCGGCCGCGGCGGGAAATCCGCGCTGGCACCGCAGGTTCGGCCGCAGCCCTGCCGATCGAGGGGACTAGAGGAGGTGCGACGGCCGCGCCAGCACGCCTGGGCGACCGCCGGCGATGCCACATGTTCCAGCTCGAACACCGGGTGCGCGTCTTCGTCTTCCAGGTGCTCGACCGACGCGTCGAGTACCTGCTCGTCCGCCACAAGCCGCTGCACGAGTGGCCGCTCGGCCCCGTCGTCGGGCCGGTGACGCCGGGCGAGAAGTTGGAGCAGGCGATCCGCCGCGAGGTGATGGCCGAGACCGGCCTGCGCCGGCCGATCCACCTGCTCGAACTGCAGGAGCCGCAGAAGGACCTCTACGGCGACATGGGCGTGGTCGACTGGCCGTACGCGTGGCAGGCCGGCACGCCCGACGATCCGGTGGCGCGGCTCAAGCCCGGGCCGATGGTCGGCGAACTGCACTGGCTGCCGTTCGAGACGGCGTTCCGCGAGCTGGAGCTGGCGACGGACCGCGACGCGCTGGTGCGGCTGCAGCTGACGCTGCAATAATCCGCATCCGATCCGCGGGGCGGCGCGTATACCCGTCGTCCCAATCCACCCATGAGCGACGCCCCAACCAACAAAGCCGGCGAACCGCTGGCCGACGGCCGACTGCCCAGCTCGGCGATGCGCAGCTACGCGCTGCTGACGCCGCAACTCAAGGAGCTCTACATGGGCTTCTACAAGGCGACCTACGGCAAGTCGAAGATCGAGCTGAAGGTCAAGGAGTTCATCGCCATCGCGGCGGCGCTCACGTCCGGCTGCAAGGGCTGCCTCGAAGGGCACCTGAAGAAGGCCAAGCGGGAAGGCGCGACCAGCGAGGAGATCGCCGAGGTCATCGCGATCACGCTCGGCGTCAACGCCGCGACGATCGTCGACCGCTCGGACATCGCCAACTTCCACCTCGGCGGCCTGTTCGAGAAGCCGGAAGGCGCGTAACCCGCCGCGCGCCGGCCCGCCCGCCGAAATCGCGCGCGCCGGCAAACCGACCGCCGCGCCGGTCCGTTGACCGGCTCGCACGCCATGAACGCCCACGGCCCCGTCCGTCTGCTGCCGCCGATCCCGCCGGCGCTGCGCTTCGCCCTCGGCGGCGTCGTCGTCGCGATGCTCGCCTACACGATGTGGGCGCTCGAACGCCCGGACGCCGCGCCTGCCGAGCCCGACGCGCCCGCCGCCCAGGTGGCCCTGCCGCAACTCGACGACGCGGCGCTGGCGCTCGCCCTCGACGGCACGCGCGAGCAGCGCTTGGTGCTCGAGCCCGAGCCGCTGCGGCACCTGCTCGCCAAGGCGATCGACGTCGGCCCGACCGTCGCGCAGGCGCTCGGCCGCCCGGACCGCATGACGCCGGTCGCCGAAGTGCGCGCCGCGCCGGCGACGTTCCGCAAGCGCTGGCTCTGGTACGAGGGCAAGCTCGAGACCTTGTCGGGCCCGCAAGAAGGCCACCCGCTGTCCGGCTACGCCATCCACGAAGCGACCGTGCGGCTCGCCGATGGCGAGGCGGTGCTCGCCGCGTTCTCGCTGCCGCCGGAGCCGGACCTCGCCATCGGCGCGTGGGTGCGCGTCGAGGGCTTCCTGCTGAAGCTGCGCGACCTCACCTACCCGACGGCCATCGACCGCGCGCCGCTGCTGGTCGGCCGCAGCCTGCAGCGCGACTTCGCCGACTGGCCGCCGGTCACGCAGCTCGATCCGAACCTGCTCGGCAAGGTCGACGACTCGAGCTTCTGGCCCGGCGACCTCGCGTGGCGCACGCTCGAAGAGGACCAGACCGAAGCGACGTGGCACCTCGCGGCCTTCGCGCGCGACACGGCGGACACGCGCACGCTGGCGGACTGGCGCCGGATCGGCACGCTGAACACGCACGAAGTGCACGAGAAGCTCATCGCCGGCCAGATCGCGCGCGGCACGCCGCTGCGCGTCATCGGCACGCTGATCAAGAAGTCGGTCATCGCCGCGCCGCCGAACCCGGCGGGCATCGAGGCCTGGACCGTCGGCTGGGTGCAGGTGCGCGAGTATGGCGGCGGCGTGCTGGTGCCGGTGTGGGCGCCCAAGCGCGTCGAGTGGGAGACGCGCGCGCAACTCGAAGTGCGCGGCTTCTACTACCGCTGGCAGGCGTACGAGACGCTCCAGAACGAGCGCCGCCGCGCGCCGCTGTTCGTCGCCGCCGACCTCGACCTGTACGACCTCGAGACCGGCCGCACGATGCAGACCATCGGCACGTGGCTGCTGGCGGCGTTCAGCGCCTTCGTCGCGCTGGCCTTCTGGACGCAGCGCCGCGAAGCCCGCCGCGCGCTCGAACACAGCCGCGACCTCGACGCACGCCGCCGCCGCGAACGCCAGCGCGCCGCCGCCAGGGCCACCGCAGCATCGACCCCGACGTCGGCCCCGCCGCCGCCGGCGTGAGCACGGTCACGCGCGCCGCACGGTCGCGGCGCCGAGCGCGGCGCTGGCGGTGCCCGCGAGGATCGTGAACGGCACCCACAAGCCGAGTTGCGCCAGCGTCGCGAGCCAGAGCTTGGCGTCGAGCGAGAGATCGGCCGGCAGCGACGGATGCATCATGCCGTAGTGCGTGCCCCAACCCTGCGTCAGGTCGAGCCACTGCACGATCGCGACCGGGATGCGCGCGAGCAGGCCATAGGCCAGCGTGACGACGAACACGCGCGGCCAGACGAACAGGCCGAGCAGCGCCACCGCCGGCGCGGCGTAGAACAGCATCGTCATGCCGTCGTAGAGCTCCTGGCCCTTCAGCTTGGTGCCGAGCCACCCGACCGCCGCGATGATCGAAGCGAGGCCGAGCAGCGGCACGGCGAAGGCGGCGAGGAACGGCGGCCGGCTGCCGTCCTGCGCAGCGCGGCGGCCGAACAGCACGCCGAACAGCGGCACCAACCAGACGATGCCGAGCAGGCTCATCGCGCCGCCCGGCGCGGACGGGAACCACTTGGCGTGCCAATGCAGCGCTTCGCCGAGCGTGCGCACGATCGTCAGCAACAGCGTCAGGAACGACGCGACCAACACGAGCGGGAGGAAACGCACCGACCCTGGTTCCGCCATGGCCCGCATCGTCGCGGGGCGGGCGCAGCGGCACAAGCACGGGGCGCGATCACCGCGGCGTCCGAGACGTCCGCAGGGCCCCGCGCCGGCCGCGCGATGCACGGCGAACCGCCGCCCGACCGCTCCCGCGTCAGTCGAACTGCGCGCGCAGCCGCTGCGCCTGCGCCAGCCCCGTCGCCACGTGGACGCCGTGCCAGCTGAAGTCGCGGCCATCGCACAGCGCCACCTTGGCGTCGCCGAACGTGCGCGCAGCAGCCAGCTCGTCGCGCTGCGAGGCGTCGAACACCCACGGCTCGCTCGCGAGCAGCACGACCTCGACGCCGCGCGCGACGGCCTCCTCGGGCGCCATCTCGGGGTAACGCGCGCTCGCGTCGGCGGCGACGTTCGCGAAGCCGCATCGCGCCATGACGTCGTGCACGTAGGTGTCGCCGCTGACGGTCATCCACGGCTTGCGCCAGATGGCGTAGTACGCGCGCAACGGCCGCACCGCC
>JBEITC010000209.1:0-6738 GCA_040375075.1 Planctomycetota bacterium
CCATCGCGCTGCTGCGGCCGCAGGGCGCCGAGGCCGCCGAGGCCGTCGAGGCCGCGTTCCGCGCAGCGCTCGCGCCGAAGCCCCAGTGACCGCGCCGGCCGCAGGCCACGACGCGGCGACGGCGTCCGACGGCGGCGCGCGCGGCGTCGCCGACATGGCGCTCGCGGCGTTCTGGTTCGCGGTGATGGGCCTGTTCGTCAAGCTCGCCGGCGAGTCGCTGCCGGCGATGCAGATCGTGTTCGGCCGCGGCGCGATCACGCTGGCGTTGGCGACGTGGATGCTGCGCCGCGCCGGCCTGTCGCCGCGCGGCAACCAGCCGCGGTTGCTGCTGCTGCGCGGGCTCGTCGGCTCGGCGGCGCTGGTCTCGTACTACTTCGCGCTGGTCGGGCTGCCGCTCGCCGAGGCGACGGTGCTGCAGCAGACGGCGCCGTTGTGGACGGCGGTGTTCGCGGCGTTCGCGCTCCGCGAACGGATCACCGGCCGCGTCGTCGCCGCGATCGCGCTCGCGTTCGCCGGCGTGCTGCTGATCGCGCAGCCGGCATGGCTCGTCGGCGGCGCGGCCGCGGTCGACGTGCCGCTCGGCTACGCGCTGATCGGCCTGCTGAGCGCCGTGCTGTCGGCGATCGCCTACGTCACCGTGCGCCGGCTCGGCCGCAGCGAGGATCCGCTCGTCGTCGTCTGGTACCTGCCGGTCGTGACGCTGCCGATCTCCGCGCCGTTCGCGCTTTCGCAGTGGGTGTGGCCGGACGCGCGCGGCTGGGCGCTGCTGGTCGGCATCGGCGTGGTCACGCAGTTGGCGCAGCTGGCGTTGACGCGCGGCCTCGCGCGACAGGCCGCCGGCCGCGCGACGGCGATCGGCTACCTGCAGGTCGCGTTCGCCACGCTCTTCGGCGCCGTGTGCTTCGGCGCCTGGCCATCCGCCGAGCGATGGGGCGGCATGGCGCTCATCGTCACGAGTTTGTGGTTCGCCGCGCGGCGTTGAGCCGCGCGATGCGCTGCGGCGGCAGCGGGCAAGCGACGAGGAATCCGCGTCTTGCGCGCGCGCGATCCGGATTCCGGCGGATGCGCGCCGCGTCGCGGCCTGCGTCGAGCCATGCCCCCGGTGGTTGACGAACACGCACGACGCGCGACGTTCGCGCGCACTCGTCCCGTTCCGCCGTCGCGCGCCCCGCGGCGGCGTTCCGTCCTCGCCGAAGGTCTGCCATGCGCATCGAACCCGTGTTCCTGTTGGCGCCGCCGTCGCGCGCATCCGGCGTGAGCCGCCGTTCGGTCCTCGTCGCCGGCGCGACGTTCGCTTGCGGCGCCTCGTTCGGCGGCGCCTGCGCGTTCGCCGCCCGGCGCGCCGCGCTGCCCGCCGACGCGCTGGAGCCGACCGGCGACACCGAGCTCGACCAGCTGCGTCGCCTTGCCGTCGAAGGCAGCGACGCGCAGCTCGTGCAGCATCGCCTGCTGTTCGTCGCGTCGACGTTCAGCCACTACGGTCGCGACGCCGTGCTGTGGCACGGCATCGGCCGGCTCAGCGACGTCGTCGTCGCCGACGCGGCGTTTCCGGATCGCGCCCGCTTCGCGCGCGCGCTCGTCGGCGTCGTCGAGCGCGCCGATGCGCCGTTCGCCGAGCAGCTGCAACCGCGCGTCCAGGCGCTGCGGAGCGTGCGATGAGCCCGCAAGGCGGCTCCGGGTTGCGCGTCGTCGGCCCGGTCGTGCAAGGCGGCACGATCACGATCGAGGTCGGCAGCAACGACACCACGGTCCACATCAGCGCCGGCAGCGCCGCGGAGACGGTCAGTCATCCCGTCGTGCCCGGCAAGGCCAACCATCTGCCCGTCCCGCCCGTGCCCGGAGGCACGGTGTTGTGGATCTGGGTCGGCAAGGGCCTCAATCGCCGCGTCGTCCTCGTCGAAGTCCTCGCCCCCTGATCGCGCGTCCTCGCTTCCCGCTCGTCCAAGCCAGCAACAACCAGAAGGAGAGAAGGTCCCATGCTCCCGTTCCGCATCGTCGTCGGCTGCTGTCTCGCGGGGTTCGCCGCAGCGCAGTCGGTCCAGCATCACGTCGTGCCCGCGAGCGCCGCGGCCGTCGACGCCGACTCGTTCGGGTGGCTCGCCGGCGCGTCGACGCCGCTGCGCCAGCAACACCTCGTCGGCCCGCAGCACCTCACGGCGCTCGTCGGCCGCGCGCTGACGGCGCTCGAGTTCCGCCGCACGGCCGCCGCCGAGGCCTACCAGGGCGGCCTCATGAACCTGACGGTCACGCTCGCGCACGCGCCGCACGGCCCGCTCGAGGCGAGCGCGACGTTCGCCGCCAACCTCGGCGCCGGCGGCGTGCTCGTCTTCCAGGGCGACGTCGCGCTGCCGCCGTCGCCGGCGACCGCGGCGGGCGCTGGCGTCGCCGTCGGCTGGACGGCGAGCAACGTCGTGCGCGTCCAGTTCTCGACACCGTTCGTCTACCAGGGCGGCCCGGTGTGCGTCGACGTCGTCGGCGCGCCGGTCGCCGGCCAGGCGGCCGACTGGTGGATGGCCGACGCCGTTTCGGATCCCGTCGTCGGCGCGACGACCGACCTCGGCGGGGGGTGCGGCGCCTACGGCGGCGCGGCGAAGCGCTGGAGCAGCGTCAGCGCGCACACGCTGCTGCCCGGCGCGCACGCTTCGTTCGAGGCCATCGGCCCGGCGTGGAGTCTCGGCATCTGCGCGTTCGGCGCGCGCGCGCCCCAGCCGATCCCGCTCGCGCTGCTCGGCTTCCAGTCGCCGGCGTCGTGCAGCCTGATGCTCGCGTCCGTCGACGCCATGATGGTGGCGCCGTTCGTGCCCGACGCGAATCCGGCGCTGCAGCACCTCGGCGGCCACGCAGCGGTGGCCTTGCGCGTGCCCAACGACCCGGCGGTGTTCGGCGCGACGCTGACGACGCAGTGGCTCGAATGGACGCAGCAGGCGACCAGCAACGCGATCGAGTGGTCCGTCGCCAATGCCGCGCCGACGCTCGGGATGGCGTTGCTCGAAGGCCATCCGCAGGAGGCCAGCGGCCAACTGACCGTTCATCTCGCGCACGTGCTGCGCTTCGAGTCGCAGTGACGCCGGCGGCCGCCGCCGCGGCCGTCAGCGCTTCTTCTTCTTGCGCCGCTTCTGCGGCTCGGAGACGCCGCCCTCGGGCGTCGACTCCGGCAGGCGCATCGACGACTCGAGCAGCGCCTGTTGGCTGCGCAGAGGCGCCTCGCCCTCGGCGCGCACGATGCGCTCGCTCTGGCCGTTGGGCAGCACGCGCCGCGCCTTGACGTTGTCGGCGAGCGCCGCGCCCAGCACCTCGTCGATCACGCGCTTCTTCAGCTCGGGGTCGACGATCGGCGCGGCGACCTCGACGCGACGGTCGAGGTTGCGCACCATCCAGTCGGCCGACGACAGGAAGACCAGCGGGTTGCCGCCGTTCTCGAAGTAGTAGACACGGCTGTGCTCGAGGAAGCGGTCGACGATCGCCTTGACGGTGATGTTGTCCGACAGCCCGGGCACGCCCGGGCGCAGGCAGCAGACGCTGCGCACGCACAGCTGGATCGGCACGCCGGCGCGCGAGGCCTCGTACAGGGCCATGATCACCTGCGGGTCGGCGAGGTTGTTGAGCTTCGCCTTGATCGCCGCCGGCTTGCCGGCCTTCTTCGCGTCGATCTCGCCCTTGATCAGCGCCAGCAGCTTCTCGCGCAGCGTGAACGGCGCGACCATCAGGTGCTCCATCTGCGGCACGCGCGTGTAGCCGGTGATCATGTTGAACGTCTCGGCGACCTCCTCGCCAAGGTCCGGACGCGCGGTCAGCAGGCCGATGTCGGTGTAGAAGCGGGCGGTGGCCGGGTTGTAGTTGCCGGTGCCGAGGTGGCAGTAGCGGCGGATGCCGCCGTCGTCCTCGCGGCGCACGACGAGCGTGCACTTGGCGTGCGTCTTCATGCCGACGATGCCGTACACGACGTGCACGCCGGCCTGCTCCATGCGCCGCGCCCAGCGGATGTTGGCCTCTTCGTCGAAGCGCGCCTTCAGCTCGATGATCGCGGTGACCTGCTTCTTGTCGAGCGCGGCCTCGATCAGCGCCTCGACCATCAGGTTCTTGCTGCCGGCGCGGTAGATCGTCTGCTTGATCGCCAGCACCTTCGGGTCGCGCGCGGCCAGCCGCACGAAGTCCTCGACGTTCGAGAACGACTCGTAGGGGTGGTGCAGCAGGATGTCGCCCTCGCGCAGGTCGGCGAACATCTCGTCGGCGTTGGCCCAGCTCCACTGCCGGCGCGGCGCGTGCGGCGGGTCCTTGAGGTCGGGCTGCTCGACCATCTGGTGCAGTTCGAGCACGCGGCCGAGGTTGACGGGGCCGTCACAGAAGTACACGTCGTCCTGGTCGAGCGTGAAGGCCTTGAGGAAGCGCTCGAGCACCTCGGGGTGCGCGCCGGCGTCGATCTCCAGGCGCACGGGCTCGCCGCGGCGGCGCTTGACCAGCTCCTTCTCGATGGAGCTCATCAGGTCCGTCGTCTGGAACTCGTCGACCTCGAGGTTGCTGTCGCGCGTGACGCGGAACGTGCTCGCGTGCACGAGGTCGAGGCCAGGGAACAGCTCGCGCAGGTTGGCCTGCACGACGTCGGCGGTGAACACGTACGCGCGCGGCCCGTCGAGCTCCGGCACGCGCAGCACGCGCGGCAGCGAGCGCGGCACCTGCACGACCGCCATGCGCGGCGAGCGGCGCGGCGCGCGCGGGTCCTGCAGCAGCACGACGAGGTTGAGCGACTTGTTGAGCAGCACCGGGAACGGGTGCGCCGGGTCGACCGCGAGCGGCGTAAGGATCGGATAGATCTCGCGGTGGAAGTGGGAGTCGACCCACTTCTGCTGCGCGGCGCCGAGCTGGCGCACCGGCTTGAACTCGACGCCGGCCTTGGCGAGCTCCGGCAGCAGCTGGTCGCACCAGGTGCGGTGGATCGCGTAGTGGAACGCGCGGGCGTCGGCGCGGACGCGCGCGAGCTCTTCGGCCGGCTTCAGGCCGTCCGGGTTCTCGCCCTGCAGGCCGGCCTCGACCAGTTCCATCACGCCGGCGACACGGATCTCGAAGAACTCGTCGAGGTTGGTGCTGGCGATCGCCAGGAACTTGACGCGCTCGAGCAGCGGGTTGGTGGCGTCGGCCGCCTCCTCGAAGACGCGGCGGTTGAACGCCAGCCACGACTGTTCGCGGTTGGCGAACAGGGTCGTGCGATCGAGGGCGGCGATCGGCGTCGCCGGATTGACGGCCAGAGGCGTGGCCGGACCGGGGGTGGCCGGCGCGGCGACCGGCGTTCCCGCTGCGACCGGGCTGGCCGGCGGCGTCGGCGCCGTGGACGGAGCCGGGCTCGCGGCGGTGACTGCCGGTGCGGGCTGCGGCTCGGGGGCCGCGCCACCGCCACCGCCACCGCCGTCCGGCAGGCGGTGCTGGCGGCCCAAGGAGTCGTCGGACGGTCGCATCGGGTCGAGATCGAAGCTGGTCATCGGACGATTCCTGGCCGCAAGCGGAGGGGAGTGAGTACCCGGGGGGCCTGTCGGTCGCCAACCAAGATTCCACCAGGCTTTCCACATTGCGCCGAACCGTCGATGGGAACGGGCCCGTCCGGCCCAGGAACACCCTGTTCAAGGCGCGGCAAGGTCCTGCCGATCAAGGCGTTGCTACCGATCCGATCCAACCGGAGTCCGCCTAGACCATGACCCTGCGCATCGAAGACCTGCTCCGTTCCCTCGTCGCCAAGGGCGCCTCTGACCTGCACGTCAAGGCCGGCAGCGCGCCGGGCTTCCGCATCGACGGCGAGATCCAGCCGCAGGAAGAGATGGGCAAGCTGACCCCGGCGGTCACCATCGAGCTGGCGCGGCAGATCATGTCGCCGGAGCAGTGGGAGCGCTTCGAGAAGGAGAAGGACATCGACTTCTCGTACGCGGTGAAGGACCTCGCCCGCTTCCGCGTCAACGCGCTGCACCAGCGCAACTCGACCGGCCTCGTCATCCGCGTGATCCCGGACCAGATCCCGGACGCGCGCAAGCTCGGCCTGCCGCAGGTCTGCCTCGAACTCGCCGCCAAGCCGCGCGGGCTCGTGCTGGTCACCGGCCCGACCGGCTCCGGCAAGTCGACCACGCTGGCGGCGATGATCGACTACATCAACCAGACCGAGCACGGCCACATCCTGACGATGGAGGACCCGCTCGAGTTCGTGCACCCCGACAAGAAGTGCTTCGTCACGCAGCGGCAGATCGGCCAGGACTGCAACTCGTTCCGTGAAGCGCTGCGCCGGGCCCTGCGCCAGGATCCGGACGTGATCCTGATCGGCGAGATGCGCGACCTCGAGACCATCTCGATGGCGATCTCGGCGGCCGAGACCGGCCACCTCGTGTTCGGCACGCTGCACACGACCAGCGCGATCTCGACCGTCGACCGCATCATCGACGTGTTCCCGACCGACGCGCAGCAGCAGGTGCGCGTGCAGCTGGCCAGCACGCTGCAGGGCGTCGTGTCGCAGACGCTCGTCGCCAAGGTCGGCGGCGGCCGCGTCGCGGCGCGCGAGATCCTCGTCGCCACCGACGCGGTGAAGGCGCTGATCCGCGAGAGCAAGTCGGCGCAGATCCTCAACCTGATGCAGACCGGCAAGCAGTACGGCATGGCCACGCTCGAGGACGAGCTGCTGCGCCTGTACAGCGACGGCCTGATCACCGGCGACGACGCGATCAGCAAGGCCAACCGCCCCGACGATGTGCGGCGGCGCCTCGG
>JBEITC010000390.1:0-3955 GCA_040375075.1 Planctomycetota bacterium
CGCCGCCGTCGTGCCGGCGCGGTCGCCGGCGCGCGCGCGCGCTTCGGCGAGCCACAGCCAGCTGCGCGGGCCGCCACCGTGCCGCAGCGCGTGCTGCTCGAGCGTCGCGAGGGCGCGGCCGTCCTTGACCATGTGCAGGCAGCGGCCAAAGCACAGCAGCGCGTCGCCGAAGGCGTGGCCAGGGTCGAGCGCCTCGGCGCGTTCGAAGCAGCGGGCCGCCGCGGGCCACTGGTGCAGCGCGAACAGCGCGAGCCCGAGCTGGTGCCAGCCGCCCGCGACCGATTCGTCGAGTTCGACGGCGCGGCCGAGGTGGGGGATCGCCTGCTCGTGCTTGCGCGCGAGCCGCAGCATGCGGCCGACCTCGAGGTGGCGCGCCGCGGTCTCGAACTCGCGCAGTTCGCCGAGCTTGACCAGCAGCGCCTGCTGGTCGAGCAGCAGGCCTTGGCGCCAGCGGTGCAGCGCGCGCCGCACGAACGCCGGCGCCGGCGGGTAGACGAGGCCGACGGCGAGCGCGCCGACGAGCGCCCATGGCCATGCCGCCTGCAGCGCGGCCGCCGCGCCCTGCGCCAACCGCACCGCCGCGACCGGATCCTGCGCGTGCACGAGCCACAGCGTCACGGGCCACAGCGCCGCGGCCCAGACGAGGGCGAGCGGCAGCTGGCGCGCGACGGTGGCGAGCACGGGCGGCATCGGCGGCCTAGCGGCGGGCGCCGGCAGGCGGCGCGGCGACGGGCAGGGAGCGTGGGGTGGCGGGGGACATGGCAGCGCGGTCCGTCAGTTGCCGGCGCGCACGAACGTGCCCTTGTCCTTGTCCTTCACCACGCCGGGGAACTGCAGCACCTGGTTGTGCATCGCCGCGTACACGCCCGGCGCGCACAGCTGCACCGCCAGCAGCGCCTCGGTCAGGTTCTGCAGCGCGTCGGTGTTGCGCATCACGTACGGCCGCATCGCGCCGGTGAGCACCACCGGCACGCGCACCTGCCCGAGCAGCTGCACGATGCGCTCGCCGGTCACCGCCAGCCGATCGGTGCCGTGCACGATGACGATGCCGTCGTGCGCCTCGGCCATCGATCCGGCCGTGCGCGCGATCAGGTCGTGGTCCTGCGGCGTCATCTGCAGGCTGTCCTTGTTCATCAGCGGGATGCGCACGATCTCGATGCCTTGCAGCTGCAGGCTGGCGAGCATGACGTCGAGCACCGACGTGCGGTTGTCGAGCACGCCTTGCAGCTCGTCGTAGGTCTTCTCGATCGTGCCGCCGGTGGAGATGAGGGCGATGCGCTTCTTGCTGGCCACGGCGGCAGCATCGCGCATCGCGCGGCCGCGGGCCAGCCTCCGCCGGCCCTCGGGGGCCGCTCGCAGCGGGGATCCTTTGAGCGGCTGCGTTGCCGACGCTACAAGGTTCGCCGTGCAGTATCGCCCGTTGGGACAGAGCGGCCTCAAGGTCTCCGTGGTCGGCCTCGGTTCGTGGCTGACGTTCGGCAACCAGCTCGGGGCCGGCGACAGCGACCGGTTGGTCCACGCCGCCTTCGCCGCCGGCGTCAACCTCTTCGACACCGCCGACGTCTACAAGGACGGCGAAGGCGAACGCGCGCTCGGTCGCGCCATCCGCTCGCTGCCGCGGCACAAGCTGGTGCTGGCGACCAAGTGCTACTTCCCGATGAGCGACGACCCCAACGACCGCGGGTTGTCGCGCAAGCACGTGCACGAGTCGCTGCGCGCCTCGCTGCAGCGGCTGGGCACCGACTACGTCGATCTCTACCAGTGCCATCGCTTCGACCCGGAGACGCCGCTGCTCGAGACGGCGATGGCGATGGACGACCTGATCCGGCGCGGTCTCGCGCTGTACTGGGGGACCAGCCAGTGGCCGGCCGAGCGCATCGCCGAGGTGGTGGCGCTGTGCGACGCGCGCGGCCTGCACCGGCCGATCAGCAACCAGCCGCTCTACAACCTGTTCGAGCGCGGCATCGAGGCGGCGGTGCTGCCGACGTCGACGCGCTGCGGGCTCGGCCAGATGGTCTACTCGCCGCTCGCGCAGGGCGTGCTGACCGGCAAGTACGAGCCCGGCAAGCCGCCGCCCGCCGGCACGCGCGCCGCCGACGAGCGCGCCAACCAGTTCGTCGGCCGCTTCCTCACCGACGAGCGCGTGCGCAAGGCGCAGCGGCTCGCACAGATGGCGCAGTCGCATGGGCTGACGGCGACGCAGGTGGCGCTGGCGTTCTGCCTGCGCACGCGCGACGTCAGCAGCGTGCTGGTCGGCGCCCGCGACGAAGCGCAGCTCGCGGGCAGCCTCGCCGCCGTCGACGTCACGCTGCCGCCAGAGCTGCTCGCCGCCTTGCAGCAGGAGTTCCCGGCATGAACGCCGCGTCGCCGTTGCTGCGCCTGCCGGACGCTGCCGCGCTGCGGCAGATGGTCACGCTGCGCTACGGCCCGCCCGGGCGGCGCGGCTGGGGCCCGACGCTGCGCGACGCCTACGGCTACCACACGCCCGACGACGTCTACGAAGCGCTGGTCGCCGGCCTCGTCGCGCCGGGCATGCGCTGGCTCGACGTCGGCTGCGGCCGCGAGCTGTTCCCCAACAACCCGACGCTCGCCGCGTCGTTGTCGCGCCGCTGTGCCCGCCTCGTCGGCGTCGATCCCGATCCGACGCTGCAGGAGAACCCGTGGGTGCACGAGAAGGTCGCGCAGGCGATCGACGCGTACGACGGCGGCGGCGCCTTCGACCTCGTCACGCTGCGCATGGTCGCCGAGCACATCGACGACCCCGATGCCTGCGCCCGCAGCGTGCACCGCGCGCTGCGCAAGGGCGGCCTCGCCGTCGTCTACACGGTGTTCGGCGGCTCGCCGATGCCGCTGTTGACGCGCGTTGCGCCGATGGGGCTGCGCCACGTCGTCAAGTCGTGGCTGTGGGGCACGCAGCCGAAGGACACCTTCCCGACGCGCTTTGGCATGAACACGCGCGGCAAGCTGCAGCGGTTGTTCGCCGGCCACGGCATGGTGGAGGAAGCCTTCCTGCGGCTCGACGACTGCCGGACGTTCGCGCGCTTCCGTTCGCTGCTCGAGCTGGAGCTGCGGCTGATGCGCTGCTGCCGCGCCGTCGGCCTGCCGTACCCCGAGCACTGCCTGCTCGGCGTCTACCGCAAGGCCTGAGGCGCGCGGCGCTGGCTGCGCCTACGGGAACACGAACTTCGCGCGCGCGTCCTTCCACCAGTCGCGCCATGCGTCGGCGTCCTCGTGGTTCTGGCGCGTCAGCTTGCGCAGCGGGTTGGTCAGCAAGCGCTGCGTGCGCGCGTTGCCGCCGCCGCCGCCACCGCCGCGCCCGCCGGTCGCCGAGCGGCCGCCGCCGGCCGACGGCACCTTGCCGAACAGGTCGATCAGCGCATCCACGCTGGCCTTGTCCTTGATCGACCCGACGGCGGCGAGCCGCGCCTCGACGATCGGTTGGAAGTTCTCGGCCTTGTCGTTGCCGGCGAACACGCCGTGCGTCAGCGGCGCGATCGCCTTCGGATCGCCGATGGCGCCGAGCGCTGCGCACAGCGCCTGCACGACCTTGAGCGCCGGCTCCTTGGCGTCGACCTCGCGCTGTAGCGCGTTGCCGAGCGGCGTCACGGTCTTGGGTTGCTTCAGCCGGCCGAGCGCCTCGGCGATCGCGGCGCGCACCGTCGGGTCGTCGTCGGTCAGCTTGGCGGCCAGCGTGTTGGCGACGTCCTCGCCGCCGACGGCGGCCAGCTTCTCGACGGCGGCGACCTTCTGCGGCAGCGACGCCTTGGTCCAGCCGGCGTGGAACTCCTTCAGCGCGGCTTTGACGACCTCGGGGTCGGCGGGCGGCGGGGGCTCGGCTCCACCGGCGACCTGCTGCCCGTACGCGACGACCAGCGGCGTCTTGTTGCGCTGGGTCCACAGGATGGCGACGCCGATGTCGATCATCGCAAACGAGCCGACCTGGGCCGGCGTGACC